>JAKAVI010000205.1 GCA_021817355.1 Pseudomonadota bacterium
CAGATAGCTCGAAGCCCGCACGACCTCCTGAAAACGGGTAACAATCGTGGCGTCTTCTTCGAACACGACCGGCGGCAGAGCTTGGGGCCAGCGGTCTGCGCCGAACTGCACATGGTAGCCACGTTCGGCAATCATGGGGACGCGGTGACCCAGCCCCTCAAGCAGGGGACGTGACGCCACACCCGCCGCAACAATGACCTGATCGGCATCAAGATGACGTCCACTGGCCAGTTCAACCCGCACCCGTCCTGCCTCCCGTGCTAGGCGCGCCGCCCGGGCGCGGATCGTCACGCCACCAGCGGCGACAAACGCTGCGCGCGCAGCGTCGACAAAAAGATCGAGATCTGAGATCTGACCGCTGCCAATGCACCTGATGGCGCCGGCAACTGGTTTGACCGTCAGCATGCGCAGCTGGGTGTACTCCTCGGCGGTGGCCTCACGAAAATAGGCGGTGCCACAATCGGCCTCGAGCCAATTGCGCCGCCCGCGGGCGGCCGCAACGGGATGGCTCCAGACAATGAAATGCCCCTCAGTACGTAAGAGCCCTGGCCGCCCCAGCTGCACCGCATAGCGCTGCCAAGCAGGCATCGCCAGCGCCAGCAGATCGCGCAAGGCCCTCTTGCCCAAAGCCAGACGATCTGGCCGGGCGGCGGCAAGAAAGCGCAACGAGAACGGCAGCCATTGTGGCAGCGCCCACACCGGCAAGGACAGTCCGCCATGCGCCGACAAAAGGCGTCGCGGCACTCCTTTGAGCGTCGCAAGCGACGCCAACGGGACAATCTGCTCAACCGCTATGTGCCCTGCATTGCCCCAGGACGCCGGCTTTTGTGTTTCACACGGATCAATCAGCGAAACCGAAAAGCCTGCCATTTGCAGGCTTTGGGCGATTGCCGTTCCCACCGCGCCGCCACCGACCACTACCGAGCAGGGCATGGTATTCCCAAATTCATGTTGACCGAGCTATCGTATATCGTATACTTTTGGTCAATGCAATGGAGATTTGACATGGCGCCGAAACTCAGCTGGACCGGTGTATATCCGGCAGCCACCACCCAATTTGATGCCTCCCTTGCCGTCGACCTTGCGGCGACCCGCAGAGGGCTAGAGGCCCTACACAAGGATGGCGTCAACGGGCTAATTCTGCTGGGCACCTGCGGAGAAAACAATTCGCTCGAACCCGACGAGAAGCGCGCGGTACTGCAGACCGCCTGCAATGCGGTCGGGGACAAGCTCCCTCTTGTTGCCGGCGTTTCGGAACTGACTACGCCGCGGGCGGTAAGTTACGCACAGGACGCCGAAAAGATAGGCGTTTCCGGCCTCATGCTGCTGCCGGCAATGGTCTATGTGCCCTCCGAGGAAGAACTCTTCGAACACTTCCGTCAGGTCGCCGAGTCCACCTCCCTGCCAATCATGCTTTACAATAATCCGCCGGCTTACCGCGTTGGCATCAGCCTGTCGCTTCTCGAGAAGTTGGCGCACATACCCAATATCGTCGCAGTCAAGGAAAGTGCGCCGGACACCCGCCGCATCACCGACATCATCAATGCATTCGGTGAGCGCTTTACTGTTATGGCCGGACTGGATGACGTCTCCCTTGAAGCGATGGTGCTCGGTGCCAAAGGGTGGGTTTCGGGATTGACGAGTGCGTTTCCCCAGGAATCGGTCGCCTTGATGGCGGCTCTGGCAGCTGGCAAATTTGAAGACGCCCGTCGCATCTATCGCTGGTTCATGCCGCTGCTTCATCTGGACGCCGAGCATGATCTTGTTCAGTCGATCAAGCTCGCCGAACAGATCATGGGGCGCGGTAGTGAACGCGTACGCATGCCACGTCGCCCGCTGACAGGTGCCCGGCGCGCCGCGGTGACCGCAATGGTCGAAAAGGCTGCCAAAACCCGCCCCAGCACGTCCTTCAGCAACGCCGCGTAGATCTTAATGCGTAGCACCTTCTTCTGCATCGATGGTCACACGGCGGGCAATCCGGTTCGCCTCGTGGTTGGCGGCGCCCCGCTCCTGCGCGGTGCCAGCATGGGCGAACGGCGACAGGATTTCCTGGAACGCTTTGACTGGATCCGCAATGGGCTGTGTTTCGAACCGCGCGGCCACGACATGATGTCAGGAGGTTTTCTTTATCCCCCAACCAGAAGCGATACCGATATCGGCATACTGTTCATCGAGACCAGTGGCTGCCTGCCCATGTGCGGTCATGGTACCATCGGTATGGTCACCTTCGGCCTCGAACATGGCCTCATCGTTCCGCGCAAGGAGGGCCAGCTGAAAATCGAGGTACCGGCCGGTTTGATCGACATCGAATACGCCCTCACCGCCGCCAAGGTCGATTGGGTGCGGATCCGCAATGTTCCTGCCTATGTGGCAGCAACCGACATCCAGATTGACGTGCCTGATTTTGGCGTCCTGAATGTTGATGTATCCTATGGGGGAAATTACTATGCCATCGTCGAACCACAGGGCCCCTATACCGGCCTTGACGATCTAGGCGCAGAGCGGATCAAGGAGCTGAGCCGCAAGGTGCGCAGGCAGGTTCAGAAAATGTTTGAGCCGGTGCATCCGCTGGACGAACGCATTCGTGGCGTCAGCCATGTGCTGTGGGCGGACCGGCCGCGCGGCGAAGGTGCAGATGGCCGTAATGCCGTCTTCTACGGCAATGGCGCCATTGATCGTAGCCCCTGTGGCACCGGTACCTCGGCGCGCCTCGCCCATCTGGTTTCCAAGGGGCGACTGAAGAAGGGTGACAGCTTTGTTCACGAAAGCTACATTGGCAGTCGATTTATCGGTCGCGTTGAGGATTTGACCGAGCTGGGCGGCAAGCCCGCTATCATCCCGTCGATTCAGGGAACCGCATATACCACGGGCTTCAATACCATCTGGATTGACCCCAATGAGCCCTTCCCCCAAGGTTTTTCGGTAGTGTGAGCAGCCATGAGCCTTACGATCCGCACCGTGCCTGACCAGCTTGCGGACGTAGTACGCGAACGCATTCTCGCGGGAGCGCTTCAGCCCGGCTATCCGATCCGCCAGGACGCACTTGCAGCCGAACTCGGTGTCAGCAAGATCCCGCTGCGTGAGGCGCTGGCGCGTCTGGAGCAGGCAGGACTCCTCACGCTCATACCCAATCGTGGCTTTGTGGTCCGACCCATGAGTCGCAGCGAACTCGATGAGATTTATGCTCTGCGGCTCAAGCTTGAACCAGACGCCGTTGCCCTAGGCGCCAAATGCGCGACCGAGGCCGAGCGCGAACGCGCCATTACCGCGCTGGCAACATTCAAGCGCGAGGCGGCGGACCGTCGTTGTAGCGGCGGTATCCATAACCGGGCCCTGCATCTGGCGCTGATCCGCCCGAGCGGTCAGAACCTGACCAGCAATATCCTGGAACAGCTCCACGTCATGGCTGACCGCTATGTGTGCAAGCATCTCGAGCCTCTGGGGCGTAACGCCCGGGCCGATCGCGAGCATGACGAGCTCGTTGAAGCCTGGCTGGCGCGGGATGCGGCGCGCGTCAAGCAGTTGATGCGCCGGCATATTGCCGGCACGCTGAAGGATCTGCACGAACAGCTCGCAGCCCCGACACCGGCTAAAAGCGGCGGATAGCATCAAAGGAGACGACAATGACGCATGGTATTGGTGGCTCCAGCGCAGCTGCCGAACTTGCCGGCCTTGGACCTTGGCCCAATCCAGCGCCAGCCATTGGCGGCGACGAATATCTGGCGCGCATCGAAAAAGCCCGTAGCTTGATGGCAAGACTCGGAGCTGAAGCCCTAATGATCGGGACTGGAGCCAGCCTGAACTATTTTGCCGGCGTGCCGTGGGCTGTGAGCGAGCGGCTGGTCTGCATGCTCCTGCACCGTCACAAAGATCCCATCCTGGTCGCCCCCACCTTCGAACTCGGCTCGCTGATGGCAAGCCTTGCCATCGATGCGCGCGTTCGCAGCTGGGAGGAGGACGAAAGCCCCTACGCACTCGTCGCGGACTGGCTCAGGGAAACCTCTGTCCACCGTCTCGCGCTTGATCCTGCCCTGTCCTTTGAGATTGTGAGCCATCTGGCCGAGACAGCGCCCAGCGTCGACACCGTCAATGCCCGTAGCATCATTAATGGTTGCCGCAGCATAAAATCCGCAGCGGAACTTACGCTGATGCAGCAAGCCAAGGCAATGACCCTGGAAGTGCAACGCCGGGCAGCCCGCATCATGCGCCCTGGCATCACCACCACCGAAGTCCGCCGGTTCATTGAAGCGGGGCATCGCGCCCTCGGTGCAGACGGCAACAGCTTCTGCAGTGTTCTGTTCGGACGTGCCACCGCCTATCCACACGGCCTGCCCGGAGAAATGCGGCTCATTGAAGACGATGTGGTCCTGATCGACACGGGCTGCCTTGTACGCGGCTATACCTCGGACATCACCCGCACCTATGTTTTTGGCACACCTTCAGCCCGACACCGCGAAATCTGGCAGATCGAGCATGACGCCCAGGCCGCAGCCTTTGCAGCGGTACGCCCGGGCGTTGCGTGCGAGTTCATCGATGCAACCGCGCGCGCGGTTCTGACCAAGGCGGGACTGGGGCCGGACTACCGCCTGCCGGGACTGCCCCATCGCACCGGCCACGGCATCGGACTCTCTATTCACGAGGCCCCCTTTCTGGTGCGCGGCGATGCTACAAGGCTTGCGCCCGGGATGTGCTTTTCCAACGAGCCGATGATCGTGGTTCCCGACGCGTTCGGCATCCGCCTCGAGGACCACTTCCATGTCACCGAGACCGGGGCGGCGTGGTTCACCGAGCCCTCACCTTCGATCGACCGCCCCTTCGGTTAGATCTTATCACCCTAGGCGCCTGACAAGGCGCGCGCCGAAGACTGGCCCTGCCCTCATCCTGGCAAAGGGTTCAATCCTCACGGTGATCGAGGCGCGCTCTGCCGTCAGCTGCGGCGCAATAGGATAGTCGCAGGTAAAGAACCGGCCAGGATGGGCACCCGAAAGGCGCTGCTGGGCGATCAACAGGCTGTCGACGAAGATCTTGAAGTGGCGATCGCGCTCCTCACCCCAGTAGGTCAGCTCGAGGCTGAGAGGTCCTGGTGCTGCTTTGAGCACAAACTGCATGAAACCTCCGGCGCGGGCGTCGCGCCCAGTACGTCGGCGATAGACCACGGCATAGGAGTCCTGTGACAACAGACTATGCGCACGCTCCGAGGTCGCATCGCCTAAGTGAATAATATCGCTCGAACGCGCATCAAGCGCCCTCTGCTGGAGCCGCTCAGCAGCCCGTTCTTCCTGCTCCTTCTGCCAGTTCCACGGACTGTAGCGCCGAAAATAGACAGCATTCCTGCGCTCATGCTGGAAGGCAAAAGCGCTGATCTGCAACGGCTCGGTGTGATTTATCGCGACCGCACGAAACCTGCCGTCTGCCTCCTCACTCACCTTCGCGAGCACATCCTCTGCCACGAAAGCCGGGGTCTGCCCGTGCCATGGCTTTGCCGCCGGCCCCAGATCGGCTGAGAGTACGAGCGGACCCAGAAGCATGGTGAGCGTGTTGGGATCATCCGCTGTCGGTTCAAGCCGCAAGCTCCGCGGCAGTTCAAGGCTGATCACATCCCCAACTTGCCAGTGCCGCGTCAGCCGGACATAGCCATCCGCCATCTTTACGCTGTATGCGCGGCCGTTGATCTTCAGCTTTGGGCTTGTGCACCACACCGGCACCCGCAACCATAGCGTCAGCGCATCTGGCGCCTGGCTCTCGAGGAATTGGATCTCAACATCGTCCGCAAACGGATAGCCTGTCGTCAGCTGAATGCGAGTCCGCTGCGCCATCCAGGCCAGCGTCGAGGGAATGTATAGATTGACATAGAGATTATTGGCTTTACGCCAATAGATCGATTCGCCATGCTTGGCATGGCTCTCCATACCGGTTCCGACGCAACACCAAAAATCATCAAACGGCGTTGAATAGTGCCGGTAACTGCCGGCCATCAGCGGCGTCATATAGGCAAACATGCCGGTTTGCGGATTTTGCTGCGCTAGAATGTGATTGAGGTGGGTGCGTTCAAAAAAATCAAAATAGTCAGCACGTGGCGCGCGGGCATAAAGATGGCGCGTGAGCTTCAGCATATTGTAGCTTGAGCAAGTCTCACAGGTCTGATCGGTAATGTGCGTCGAAATCGTCATCGGCGCCTGGAAGTATTCCCGATCACCATTGCCGCCGATCACATAGCTGTAACGCCCGACCACATCCTGCCAGAAGAACGCCGACGCAACTCCATAGTCGGGCTCGCGGCTGATCTCATAGAGTCGCGCAAGGCCCACAAGCTTTGGGATGTTGGTGTTGGCGTGTTTATAGGCGAGGTCATCGCGACGCCGCGTTAAGGGATCAAGGACCTTGTCATCATAGATGGTTTCGGCCAGACGCAGCCACCGGGTGCGGCCAGTACGGGCATAGAGCTCTGCGAATGACTCGTTGAGCCCGCCATATTCGCAGACCAGAACTTCCTGGACCTGCTGGTGGTTGAGAGGAGCAAAGACCTGGCTGAAATAGCCTGCCAGCTTTTCAGCGACTGCCAACGCCCTCTTTGCGTGACAGTAGCGGTCCGCATCGAGCAGGCCCGCAAACAGCTTGTGAATCGTATAGAGCGGTGACCACGCACCATTCAGAGAGAATGGAGTCGCATCAATCCGTCCCGCCCGGACTTCTTCGAACACCACTCTGCCTGGATCGATGCGTCCATCCTTTTTGCGCCAAAGCCCGCCGACATAGCCATCGGCATATCTCGCCTGACACAGGATCAGCTCCCCAACGATATACTCTACCCTGCGCCGACACTCTTCGTCGCCGGTTTGTGCATGCATGTGGGAACAGGCACTGAGATAGTGACCGAGCGTGTGCCCCGCAATACTCTCGCTCTCCCAGCCACCATAGACAGCACCTTTGGGCGGAAGGCCTGCCTGGGCCCGAAAATTGTGAAGCAGCCTGTCGGGTTCCAGACGGTGCAGGTAGGAGAGATTTGCCTGCATGGCACTGTAATAGGGCGAAGGCAGCAGACGCACTGCCTCAAGCGGGAAGCTTTCGAGCTTGGGTGGTGTCGGGACCTCAGATTGCGTCTGAGCAAAGACCGGTTGCCCCGCACCAGCAACACCAAGAGCCACAGGCGCCGTACCCAGAAGCAAGGCGCGACGGGACACATAGCCGGCGGCTTTGTGCGACATCAAACCGACCCTCTATTTGACACTGTAGGGGAACAGCCGCAGGTGAGTACGTCAACCACAGTCACGATTTTGTGCTGACACCTGCCGCTGCCTACGAACCGCGCCTCGAGGCGTTTGCCAGCAAAGAGCCCGTTGGGTCGAAGACATGCCACTGCCCTGGTTCCTTAAAGGTTTAGGCTTCAAGGTGTTTGGACTCCGGGGCCCTGGCTGAAGACCAGGCCCCTCTCCGGATCATTGGCCACATCGATACCGAGCGCAAAGAGTTTTCCGTCATCGGGCGGCAGTAATACGGCGAGGCGACAAACCAGTGTTGTCTTGCCAGCTCAATCCGGTCCAACGAGGGTAGAAAGTACCCCGCGCGAGACGCTGAAGGATATTGCGTCCAGTGCCAGGACCGGCGGTCCACATTCCCGATGCAGCGGTTTGGTAAGAACTTGTGGGCGCACGGCCACCGCCACCCGGCTCATTGTGGTTTCCGTGCCAGCGGGAGGATGACAGTCGCCGGCATGCCCAGACGCAAATCGTCTTGCGGATCCTTCACAAAGACACGAACCTCATAGACTAGGCTTGTACGCAATTGCGCCGTTTCCACCGATTTAGGCGTGAATTCGGCTACCGGCGAGATATAACCGACCCAGCCGGCAAAGCGATGTCCAGGCAGACCGTCGACTTCCACCCATGCCTTCTGCCCTGGATGGATCAAAGGCAGATCCACTTCATCGGCATAGACCCGCACCCATTTAGGATTGGTAATCGCAAGCGAGAGCACTGGAGTTTGTGGTGAGGCCATATCCCCCGGCTCCAGCAGACGGGTACGCACAGTCGCCGCGGTTGGCGCAATCAGAACGGCGTCCGCAAGCTGTGCCTTGAGCAGTTTTAGTTGAGCGGCATCGGCGTCTACCCTCGCCTTGGCAATCGCTTCTGCGGCCCTGGCATTATCGAAATCCTGAGCACTGATGGCATTGCCATGAGAGGCTTTCCACAAACTCACCGCCCTGCGCCATTGGAGCCTGATATTTGCGGCATTGGCCTTGTCCAGTTTCAACGTTGCGGCTGCAACCTCGACCTGCGGAGCCAGCCGGCTTGTATCCAATCTCGCGAGCACCTCGCCACGATGGACCCGGTCACCTTCCTGAACAACAATCGACTCAATACGTTGGCTATTGTTGAAAGCGAGATCGATTTCCCGCAGATCCACGTTCCCATAAAGTGTCAGTGCGTCACGATGGGGCGACCTGGTTATCTGCTGCCAACCAAACCAGACAGCTACACAGAGCGCCGCGACGAGAAGAAGGACAGTTGGACGTTTCATGTCTGAATGCTGGCCGCTCCAACAGCAGGATAGTCGCGCAGCATCCCTGGCTATTGACATGAATCAGGCGCGGTCCAAAAGCTTGACCTCCATCAACACAAAAACCTAGTCTCTGTGGAACGAGGGGACCACAGATTCCGCGGGACTCATCGCGACATGAAACAGCTATTAACCTTCGGTCAGACCGCGAGCGCATGATGTCAATGCGTTGGGACTTTTTACCTCGCAGCAGATTTTCTCAGGTAGGGACGAGGACCCACCTTGCGGGTTGGCCATACACCCGAAATTACAACGCATTGAACGCTATCGATCTGCTGGTACCCACAGGGCGATCCAGCACTGCAGGCCTTCGCTGCCGACCACTGCAGCCCGCACTCGGTACCACGCTTTATATTTATGCGCCCTATGGTCATCCGTTCCCATGGGACAACTGTCGTCGGCGTACAGTGTACTCAAGCCGCGCGCGCACTAAGGTTCACATCAGTTTCTGAGGCAAATCATGACACTTGAACTTACATTCCTGGGTGGAGCCGGAACGGTTACCGGCTCCAAATATTTGCTACGGGATAACAATACAAATCTTCTTGTCGACTGCGGCTTGTTTCAAGGCCGCATGCAGCCGAGACTCAAAAATTGGGCCCGCTTTCCCATACCTCCAACTGACATCGCCGCCGTACTGATAACCCATGCCCACATCGATCATTCCGGCTACCTGCCGTTACTTGTACGCCATGGGTTTAGAGGGCCGATTTTCTGCTCTGAAGCGACGGCAGATTTGTGTGGAATTATGCTTCCCGACGCTGCCCATCTGCAGGAAAGGGATGCCGAATTTGCGAACCACCGCGGCTTCTCGAAGCACAAGCCTGCCTTGCCGCTTTATACCGTTGATGATGCCCTGCGTGCGCTGACGCTACTGAAGCCGATATCTTTTGATTCAACGTGGCAGGTCACTGGCGGGGCAAGTGTACGGTACCGACGCGCTGGCCATATCCTGGGTGCCGCATCGCTAGAACTTTCCTGGCATAACCACCGTATTGTGTTTTCCGGCGACATCGGACGCTACGACGACCCACTCCTGCCGGATCCCCAGACGCCCGAAAGCACCGATACCCTACTGATCGAATCTACCTATGGTGACCGGCTTCATGGCGACGAGGACATCGGGGCGGAGTTCGCTGCAATCATTGCGCAAACCATGGCTCGCGGTGGCACTTTGATCATACCCGCCTTTGCGGTTGGCCGGGCCCAGTTACTTCTCTACCATCTGTGGCGTTTGAAAAGCTCCGGACAGGTTGCACGCGAACTGCCGATTTATGTGGACAGCCCCATGGCAATCGATGCAAGCGAAATTTTCCAGGCCCATCCAAAGGACCACAAACTGAACGATGCAGATACGCGCTCCGTATTTGCACTCGCCCATTATGTCCGCGAGCCGGAAAAATCTAAGGCGCTTACCGCCGACACCTCGCCCAAGATCATCCTCTCGGCGAGTGGCATGGCAAGTGGTGGTCGCGTTCTGCACCACCTCAAGCATTATGCGCCCGATGCACGCAATGCGATCCTTTTTGCGGGATTTCAGGCCGCCGGCACCCGCGGCGCAGCACTGATTGCCGGGCGGCAGGAAGTCAAGATATTTGGCGACTATGTGCCGGTAAGAGCTGAAATCCATAATATGCACACCTTTTCGGCTCACGCGGACCAGAACGAACTGCTGCGCTGGCTTAAAACTATGAAGGCAGCCCCTCGCCAGACCTATATCGTTCACGGTGAGCCCAGTGCTGCTGATGGACTTCGCCATCGTATTGAAGAAGATCTAGGCTGGAGCTGCACTGTCGCTGAGGAACGCAACACCGTGGCTCTGGCATGAATACGAGCGCAGCCAAACATCGACTCAAGGCGCGGCGTCTGGGTCTTGATACCCACGCCGAAGCGGTAATTTTTCTTGATCGGGACAGCCCGGTTTGCCGCGCGGAGGGATTTGCGGCCCATGGCAGGGTATTGCTGACGGCTAAGGATCGCTTCGTCATAGCCACACTTTACAAAACCATTGGCGGGCTGGTGGCAGCAGGTGAAGCGGCCTTGTCCGACGCCGCGTGGCAACACCTCGCGCTTCAGGAAGGTGATGGCGTGGAGATCTCCCATCCCGATCCCTTGGCCTCCATGAGCCTCGTACGCGCACGCGTTTATGGTCACGCTCTGGCTAGCAATTCTTTCGACGCTATTGTCCGTGACATCGCCGAAGGACGCTATTCGAACCTTGAGATTGCTGCCTTTCTGACCGCCTGCGCCGCCAAGCCACTTTCCGGTGACGAGGTTCTATCATTGACTCGTGCTATGGTGGCTGCAGGTGACCGGCTCGCCTGGGACCGCGATATCGTCGTCGACAAGCATTCGGTCGGCGGACTTCCAGGCAATCGTACCACCCCGCTTGTTGTCAGTATCGTGACTGCGCTCGGACTGACCATGCCCAAGACATCCTCGCGGGCCATTACCTCGCCTGCAGGTACTGCTGATACGATGGAAGTACTGGCGCCAGTCACTCTCGATCCACAAACTATACATCGCGTGGTAGAGCAGGAAGGAGGGTGCATAGCTTGGGGTGGAGCAGTACGCCTGAGCCCTGCCGATGATATTCTGATCCGGATCGAACGTGCCCTCGACATCGACACCGAGGGCCAGATGATCGCCTCGGTTCTCTCCAAGAAAATCGCAGCTGGGGCCACACATCTGGTCCTCGACATGCCAGTAGGTCCAACAGCCAAGGTAAGGTCACAGGCCGCCGCAGATGCTCTGTCGCGGGGTCTTATCCGCGTAGCGGAGGCGTTCGGCATTAAAGCGCACGTTCTCCTCGGCGATGGAAGCCAGCCGATTGGGCGCGGAATCGGCCCGGTTCTCGAAGCCCGTGACATCCTCGCCGTGCTCCAGAACGAGGCGAATGCTCCGGAAGATCTGCGACAGCGCGCGGTAGAGCTCGCGGGGGTACTGCTTGAACTTTCAGGACGCGCAGGAGTTGGACAAGGATTGGCACTTGCCGCGGCGACACTAGCTGACGGCAGTGCCTGGAACAAATTCCAACGCATATGCGTTGCCCAAGGCGGCTTGCGCGAACCGAAAATTGCCAGCTACCGCAAGGAAATCCTTGCCCATGTAAGTGGCCGCTTGCGCAGTATCGACAATCGCAAACTCTCCAAACTTGCCAAACTCGCCGGCGCCCCCGAGGCAAAGGCCGCCGGGCTTGAACTTCACCACCGGCTTGAGGATGAGGTACGCGCCGGGGAGCCACTGTGCACCCTTTATGCCGAGGCACCAGGCGAACTTGCGTATGCCCTGAATTATGCCCAAGCACAGAAAGACATATTCGGAATTGCTGCATGAGCTCTGTCCTGATCCCGATGCCGGGAAATGAAAAGCTGGCCAATGAACTACAGGCCACATTACACTGTCCGGTCGTGCCGCCACGGCTGCATCGCTTCCCGGATGAAGAAGTGCGCGTGACGTTGCTTGGTGACTTGGTCGGGCGTAACGTTCACGTCGTGTGCAGTCTTGAACGTCCCGACGATAAAATTCTTCCGATCGTCTTCATTGCTGAGCTGGCACGTGAACTCGGGGCAAGACAGGTTGGCCTGATTGCGCCATATCTGGGCTATATGCGTCAAGATATTCGCTTTAACCCTGGTGAAGCCATCAGTTCACGACCGTTTGCACGGCTGCTTTCGCAAACTTTCGATTGGCTGTTAACCGTGGATCCGCATCTGCACCGCTACAAATCGCTCTGTGAAATTTACTCGATCCGTACCC
Organism: Pseudomonadota bacterium; assembly: GCA_021817355.1. Next base: position 12,316 of record JAKAVI010000205.1, read on the forward strand.
GCGTTGTGCATGCAGCACCGGCATTGGCACATTGGATTGGCGCCAATGTTCCGGATCCGATACTGATTGGTCCAGATAGTGAAAGTTCCCAATGGGTAAGCGAGGTCGCCGGAGACTGCGCCGCTCCCTACACGGTGATGCGCAAAGTGCGTCATGGAGATCGTACCGTTGAGGTCTCGTTTGATAACGCGGACAAGCTCTCAGGACGAACACCAGTTCTAGTTGACGACATCGTATCCAGCGGTCAAACAATGCTATCGGCAATCAAGGCACTGACTCAGAAACCCTCTGCCAAACCTATATGCCTTGCAGTCCATGGCGTCTTTGCAGGTAGATCTTATGAAGAGCTTCTGCATAGTAGGGCACGAATTCTCTCTACAAACACGATAAACCATCCATCAAATGCGATCTCTCTGGTACCAGAGATTGCTTCTGCCCTCTTGAGCTTTCAATCTACCCTCTGAACGGCGCAAGCCAGGGGACGCGGAAAATCACGCCATGCAAGCACTCAGATTGGATTTCGGTTTGATCGACCGCGGACGGTGTTCGCCATAATTGTCAAAACCCACTATGGCTTGAAGGATATCACGGCATCACCGACGTGCATGATTTGGATAAGCACTTTACGTGCAATCTTGCCGGGCACATGATCCTGAACCGATGTCCACGCGACCCAATGCTAGGACAAGGATATCGACATCCACGCACCGAGGAACGGTTGCCCAGTTTCACAGCGCCAAATCTCGGAGCAACTTTCAGAAAGCGCTTTGCTGTACCTTCAGCATCCTTCCGCTCCACACGAGCCGAATGTTGCTGCCCTATCTCATTAAAAGGCACCTCGACGCTTCAGGGACAATCACCTCATTTCAAGATCTCGCCGGTCGCACAATTGATCTCGTTCCTGTGATCGGCGTGTTTGGGGTGACGTAATCAGGAACCGTAAGTAACAAGCATCGTTCCGGGATGAAGCGCACTACGACCGTCTAGCGCAAGCATCCACCGCTGACTGAAACATCGGTACTTTCAGACGTGGCCATGACCCACAACCCATTTCAACGCCCACCACCATGACTTTTCTCGAGCCCAGCCATCAGCAAATACGCGGGAGTTGTTCACCGGTGAGCATGTCGAGTATGCGATCCGATCCTAACAGGTTGCGAAGCAGGACGCGGCCATCACCCGCCTCGACATGACCGATTATGGCAGCATGTTCGCCACCTGGTGCGTGACGCAGGATGGTGAGCGCGCTGGCGGCATCGCCAGCCGGTACTATAGCGATAAAACGCCCCTCATTGGCGACGTAAAGCGGATCAATTCCGAGTATTTCACAAGCGCCGCGTACAGCCTCGCAAACCGCTATGCTTTCCCCATTGATACGTATGTTGGCTCTTCCCGCCGCTGCGATTTCGATCAGACTGGTGGCCAGACCACCCCGCGTGGGGTCACGAAGGCAATGAGGTGTAACGCCGGCTGACAAAAGCTGCTTCACAACTGCCCCAAGTGGCGCGCAGTCACTTTCGATCGCACTTTCGAAGCCAAGTCCTTCACGCACCGACATAATCGCGACGCCGTGCCGGCCGATGTCACCGCTCAGCAGAACCGCGTCGCCGGGGCATATATTCTGTGGCGCGCAGCCGGTGCGCGCGAGCACGCTGCCAACGCCCGCGGTGTTGACATAAAGACCGTCGCCTTTGCCGCGCTCGACCACCTTGGTGTCGCCAGTCACGAGCCTCACACCTGCAATGTGCGCGGCACTCCCTATCGACGCTGCAACCCGGCGAAGATCGTCAAGAGGAAAACCCTCCTCGATAACAAAACCTGCGCTCAGGAAAAGCGGTTCGGCGCCGCACATGGCAAGGTCGTTGACCGTGCCATTCACCGCTAGAGTGCCGATGTCACCGCCAGGAAAGAAAAGTGGCCGCACTACAAAGGAATCTGTCGTAAAGGCGAGTCTTGCCCCGTTAATCTCGACGATCGCACCGTCATGCGTGAAGTCCTCTATGTTGGCAGAAAATGCTGGCCGAAAGATGCCATCAACAAGACGATGGGTAAGCAGCCCACCTCCGCCATGGGCGAGTTCGATAGTGGTCTGCTCGAAGGCCGGCGTGGGACAAGTAAATGCAATGCGCTCACTCATGTTCACTTCCCTATAGCGTCAACGCCATCTGCGAGGCGTCTATAGCGGTAATAGGCAGCACATGCGCCCTCTGAAGAAACCATTGTGGCACCGAGGGGATGTTCCGGCGTACAGAGGGTACCAAAGGCCGGACAATCATTTGGCTTTATCAGCCCGCGCAGGATTTCTCCGCTCGCACAGGGACCGCCCTCGAGCTGCAGGCTCAAACTATATCCAAACCTCGCAAGAGCCGAGAAGTCAGCAAAGGTGGGCGCGAGCGCCAACCCACTTGCAGCAATCTCACCAATACCCCGCCATCGTTGTGGTACGATCCGAAACACACGCGCGAGCGCCTCTTGCGCAGCACGGTTACCTTCGCGCCTGACCATGCGGCTATAGGCGTTTTCAACTTCGGCACGTCTCTCCTCAAGCTGCCGCAAACAAAGATAGATCCCTTGCAAAAGATCGACCGGCTCGAAGCCGGTGACCACAATGGGCACACCATAGCGCCGCACCAACGGCTCATATTCCCAATAACCCATCACAGTACATACATGACCAGCGGCAAGAAAGCCCTGCACACGGTTTTCGGGATTGCTCAAAATTGCATCAATTGCCGGAGGCACCAGTACATGAGAAACCAGCAGCGAAAAATTCCCAATGCACTCATGCGCCGCTTGCAGCACCGCCATCGCGCTGGCGGGCGCGGTGGTTTCGAACCCAATGGCGAAGAATACTACCTCGCGGGAGGGATTTTGACGGGCGAGCGCCAGCGCGTCGAGAGGTGAATAGACCATGCGGATATCGGCACCGCGGGCTCTGGCTTCAAGCAAGCTGCCGCGGTTACCCGGTACACGCAGCATGTCACCAAAGGAACAGAAGATCACATCGGGGCGATGTGCCACCTCGATGGCCGCATCAACAACCTCCACCGAGGTGACACAAACCGGGCAGCCCGGACCGTGTAGTAAGGTTACATCTACGGGAAGTAGCCGATCAATACCGTAACGTACGATCGAGTGTGTCTGGCCGCCACAGATTTCCATTATCGTCCAGGGCTGGGTGACGAGGCTCGCGATGCGATCGGCATATCGGCGAACGAGTGCGGCATCCCGGAATTCATCGACGTGCTTCATGAAAGCTCCTCCGGCTCGGCCTCGCTGAGATAGGCAAGGGTCGCAAGCGCTTCGGTTTCGTCGATTACGGCGATGGCAAAGCCAGCATGGACGAGCACATAATCGCCGATGCGCACCCCGGGCACATAAGCAAGATTAACCTGTTTGACGATCCCGGCAAACGCCACCCGCCCAATGCACATGAGTGGATCTTCGCCTTCGATGCTCAATACCTGACCTGGAATTGCAAGACACATCAGCAACGCTCTTCACTGAGCGGTCTTGCCGCAAAGAGTACCTGCCCTACCGCAAGTCCGCCATCATTGGGTGGAATTCTTAGGTGCCGGAACGGTGTAAAGCCTGCGGCGCCAAGCTTCTCCATGACCGTTTTGGTGAGGCGGGCATTCTGGAAACAACCGCCAGTGAGAAGAACACGCGCAATCCCTACGCGTTCTGCAACCGCGACCACCGCCTCAGCCAATCCTTCATGCAGCGCGCGCGCGAGCAACTCTGGCGGTATTCCCCTGACTATCGCGTCAACAAGCTCGGCAATCATGGGCCGCCAATCAACGGTCCAGTCGCCTTCCCGCCCAGTAAGCTCCGGCGGAGGTAGAGGAGTCGCAGTACCCGCCCTGTCAGCTGCAAATTCGACTGCCATCGCAGCCTCTCCTTCGAATGTCGCGCATTGGCACAAACCCAAGATTGCCGCCACTGCGTCGAACAACCGGCCCGCGCTCGATGTAAGCGGAGTATTGACCCCACCTTGAAGCATCCCCAACAGCACACGTTGTTCTGCGGCCGAGAACGTGGCGACGGGCACGAGGCTTTTGCAAGCAAACAAATTTGTGCCGTAAAGAGCGTGGAGCAGACCCAGGGCAGCGCGTCGCGGTTCACGCACCGCCGCCGCACCGCCAGGCAATGCGAAGGTCAGCAAATGCGCAACACGGCGGAAGGACTTGTCGCTGACGCGGATAAACTCGCCGCCCCAAACCGTGCCATCACCACCGTAGCCGGTTCCGTCCCAAGCAATCCCTAGAACGGGGGCATCTAACCCGCTTTCCACCATTCCCGACAAAATATGGGCGAGATGATGGGGCACGCAGGCGATGGGCAGGCCAAAACGCCTGGCGAGCCGAGTTGTGTAGTAATCTGGATGACCATCACAGGCCACGACCGACGGCGTTCGTGCAGGCAGTTGTGTCAATTCCTCAGCCATCTGCTCGCACGCCCTGCGCGAGGCCACTACCGAAAGGTCGCCAATCTGGGGGGTCAAAACAATCTCCCCCCCAAACCCGGTAGCGATGGCATTTTTTTGATCGCCGCCGAGGGCAAGGACCGGCGCCTGCACGGCGCCGCACGTGATCTGCAGCGGCGCAAAACCCCGGGCCCGTCGCAGCACGACATGCTCGCCTGCGATGGCGCGTACAACCGAATCGTCTACCGCATGCAGGATCCTGCGGTCGTGAACGAGGAAGAGGTCGGCAATCCCACCAAGCCGCGTACGCGCTTCATCTTCTTCAATGGCGATCGGCTCACCACTCAGATTGCCACTTGTCGCCACCACCGGCCCGCCAAAATCATGCAGCAACAAGTGATGCAGCGGAGTTGTCGGCGTTAGAATACCGAGAAGCGGATTTCCAGGCGCAATGCTGGGCGCAAGCCCGGTTGTGGGTTTTGCTCGTAACAGCAAAATTGGTGCCTGTGGCGATGCAAGCAGTACCGCGTCCGATCCGGATAGCTCTGTAAGGTCCCGCGCAGCATCGACCGACGCCACCATAAGCGCCAACGCCTTCCGGGGTCGTAACTTGCGTGCGCGCAGCCGACACACGGCGTCTTCATTCCTCGCGTCAACCACAAGCTGAAAGCCCCCCAGCCCCTTGATCGCGAGTATGAGCCCGGCACGGAGCGCTTGGATTGCCACTCGTAGTGCCTCGTCGTATCTGGCCAATGTCTGGCCCGCAGCGTTCCACAGCGCAAGCTGCGGTCCGCAATCGGGACAGGCAACGGTCTCGGCGTGAAAGCGGCGCGAAGCGGGTTCTTCATATTCTGCCTGGCAGGCGGAGCATAGCACAAAGCCGTCCATGGTCGTACGCGTCCTGTCGTAAGGGAGCGCGGTGACGATGCTGTAGCGCGGACCACAATCGACGCAGCTCGTAAAAGGATAGCGGAACCGGCGGTCTTTGGGATTGAAGACTTCACTACGACAATCCTCACAGGTCGCGAGATCTGGCAGGATGAACACGGATGAGAGCTCTGCCGTTTCGCTTGCCAGGACGCGAAAGCCCACTTCACCATTTGGCACGAGCCGGACAATCTGCCGCGCGTGAATTACAGCATTGCGCGGCAGATTGGCGTCAAACCGCGTAATGAACCGTTCTACCGCCTCCGCCTTTCCCTCGATTTCCAGCGTCACGCCATCGGTTGTATTGCGCACGAAGCCACTCAATCCAGCGGCGCTCGCTAGTCGAAAAGCGAAGGGGCGAAAACCAACGCCCTGTATCAGTCCACGTAATTCTAAACGCCAGCGTTCCATGCGGCAAATCGCTCCGTTGTGAACGGTCATTCCTTGACCTCGAGATCAGCGCTTCGAATGAGAACTCGTTGGGCTGCAGGATCAAGCAGATCTGCCGATATCTCGACCTCCAAGGTCGCTCCCTCTGCAAGCGTACCGCGCGCTTCCTCCTCGAAGTGCTCGGCGAAATGATAAGAAGAGAATTGACTCAACGCTCCAATCCACACTCGGGCTCGTGAAATACGTAGCGCATGGCCGGCGCGCGCCACTTCTTCAAGTCGGCGCACCAGGTCTTTAACGATCCCCGTTTCATGCATCGATCGGGTCTCCCGCGTCATCCAAAATACGCAATTCTTCCATAATAAGCCTGACCGCCCTATCTGCGGCGGCAGAAACCTCCGGCGATATGCCTGCCCCGAGCTCAAAGCAAGCCCCTTCGATGGCGAAGATAACGAGACGACGCGGCAATACATCGAGCGCGCGTGCGAGTTGAATCGCGTCGATCAGACCAAAAGTGTGCGTGGAGGGCGCCAAAAGCGCACGTGGTAATGCTTCTTGTAACGCGTCAATACGGTGGACGCAGCCGGGAGCGGAAAACAACGCTGCCGCATCGACGACAAAGACGAAATCAGCGCCGGCCCAATCCTCGATCAAGCCGAACGCGTCACCGGTGTGAATAATCGAATGCGCCTTGCCCAAGAGCCTTTCCGCCACTAACGGACCGACCCCATCGTCACCGCGTTCCGGATTTCCCAGTCCGATCACGAGACACTCGCCCGCAGTCTTCATGCCCGGTGCACCCTCAGATTAAGAAAATGGGCCGAGCAGGAAATGCAGGGGTCATAATTACGGATGGTCCGTTCGCAAAAGCTGCGCAATTTGTCGTCGGGAAGATCAACATGCCTGACTGCGACGTCGCGCAAATCTTCTTCGATGCTCAACTGGTTTTGTGAAGTTGGCGGAACGATGCGCGCATTCAGGATGGTACCCTTATCGTCAATTTCGTAACGATGATAACAGATCCCGCGCGGCGCCTCGGTGCAGCCATGACCGATACCGGCCCGTGGAGCGACGGAGACAGCAGCTGAATCAGGCATCTCATAATCGGCAATAAGGCGCAGCGCCTCTTCGCAGGCATATATGACTTCCACGGCACGCACGAGTATGCTCTTGAACGGATTGCGGCAAGAACGGTCTAGCCCTGCTGCCCTGGCTAGCATTTGTACCTCGGTCGAAAGCCGATCAAAATTGAGGTTATAGCGCGCGAGCGGACCTACCAGATAACTGCCGCGCTTGCGTACTACCGCCTGCAGTGCGGTGGAATGGACGACCTGTCTTTCCTCAAATATCTCGTCAAATTCACTTGATGCAATATCGATGCCGTAGCTTGAAGTGATCCGTCCCTCGTTGTAGGGATATTCCTGCGGATGGCTGAGGGCAACAAATTCGTACTTGCGCTCGAATTCAGGAAACGCAAAGCCACTGACCCATTTGAGGATCTCAACCGCTTGGTCCCGCGCCGGCTTGAGTTGCTCGGCGAGCGGCGCAAGTTCCGCTTTTCGCGGTACGCGATAGAACCCTCCGACCTTCACATTTACGGGATGGACTTCCCGCCCCCCCAGAACGCGCAATATCTCATTACCCACCTTTTTTAGGCTGAGACCCGCCCTGACCATTCCGCCATGATCACGTGCCATTTGCATCGCATCGGGAAACCCGAGAAAGTCCGGCGCATGCAGCATCACGATGTGAAGGACGTGACTTTCGATCCATTCACCACAATAGATTAGACGCCTAAGCGCGCGGAGCGGCCCATCCACGGTGAGGCCGAGCACGTCCTCGATCGCATGGACCGCGCTCATCTGATAGGCGACAGGACAGATACCACAAATTCGAGCGGTGATGTCAGGCGCTTCCTCCATACCACGCCCCCGCAGCAATGCCTCGAAAAGTCGGGGGGGTTCGAATATCCGCAGGTGCGCATCTTCGACCCTGCCGTCGTGCATATAAAGATCGAGAGCGCCCTCCCCCTCGACGCGCGATAGAATATCGACCTTGATCGTCTTAGTCGTCATGTGCGTCGCTTTCGGTACGGAACGGCTCGGTGTCCGCATTAAAGGTGCGGAAAATGCGGTGGAGATCGCGCGTACTTGCCCCCAGCGCGATGGCCCGATGCGAAAGCGACCCGGTGTTTGGCGTCTCCATCGGACCATAACAGCCGTAGCAGCCGCGATTGAAGGACGGACAGAGAGCGCCGCAGCCCGCGCGCGTAACCGGTCCGAGGCACGGCGTGCCATAAGCAACCATCACGCAGAGCGTGTCGCGCATTTTGCACTCGACGCAAACGCTGTGCGCCGCTATCGACGGCTTGCGGCCAGCGATATACGCCGATATTACTTCCAACAGCTGAAGTTTGTTGATCGGACAACCATGAAGTTGATAATCTACCTTTACGTGGGCCGAAATCGGCGTCGATGTCGCAAGCGTGCTGATATATTGCGGTGAGGGATAGACAGCAGCCACGAATTCCTTCATGTCGGCGAAATTGCGCAAAGCCTGTATACCCCCCGCCGTCGCGCAAGCTCCGATGGTGACGAGAAATCTAGATTGGCTGCGAGTGTCAATAATGCGCATGGCGTCTTGTTCGGTGCTAATTGAACCTTCAACGAGCGAAAGATCGTAGGGGCCATCTGCCATGACGGAAGAGGCCTCCGGAAAATAGGCAATCTCAACCGCCCCGGCGAGGGCGAGGAGTTCGTCCTCGCAATCCAGCAGCGAAAGCTGGCATCCGTCGCAGGATGCAAATTTCCACACTCCGAGCCGGGGGCGTCTGGACATCTAAATCTCCCTGATCGCAAAAATCGCAGCAATACGATCATACCTCATTACCGGGCCGTCCTTGCAGACGAAGTCTGGCCCGAACTGGCAGTGGCCACACAGTCCCACCGCACACTTCATGTTTCGTTCCATCGCTAGGTAAATATGGTTAGGCGAGACACCGGCATGGCAGAGTGCGTTGACCGTGAACCGCATCATGATCTCCGGCCCACAGACCATTGCTACCGTGTTCGAGGCATCAAATGCCATACGCGGGATGAGCGCCGGAACGACCCCGACATTGCCGTGCCACTTGTCGTCGGCTTGGTCCAAGGTGACTTCGATGTCGACATCAAGACGCTCGCGCCATTGCTCGAGCTCATGACGGAAAATAATGCCTGCTTGATTGCGCATCCCGACCAACAGAACGATCCGCCCATAGGCCTCACGGCGACCAAGAATTTCATAAATGGCGGGGCGCAGAGGTGCCAGGCCCAAGCCGCCAGCGACGATTATCACATCCTTGTGCTCTGCCGCATTGAGCGGCCAGTCGGTGCCAAAAGGGCCACGCAGACCGATCGTGTCGCCGGCTTTAAGCGCTGCTATTTTTGTACTCACCGCACCTACAGCACGCACCGTGTGGACGAAGCGGTCTCGATCAGACGGCGCGCCACTCAGGCTGACCGCGATCTCTCCGGTACCAAAAGCATAAAGCATATTGAACTGACCGGGCCTGAACGAAGGCAACTCACCGCGAACTGGTATGAATTCGAGCGTTGCGGTATCAGTAGCTTCGCTGACAACACGAATGACTCGCCAGATTTGCGGAACGAAGGGATCGCCAGTGGACACGGCGTTCACTGCTCCGGCCTTCTATATACGTCGAGGGCCTGTAGCCGCGTCGCGTGCAGGCGCGCGAGGAGGACGGCAAGAAATCGCTTCATGAGTTCGTAACCAAGATGATGATCTGCTTCACACTTCGCGCGCAGACAGCGCGCATCAATGCCGATGGCGTGCACACGCGCCACCGCGCGCGCATCAAAAGTCCAACGATAGGGCGGCGCGAGCCAGGAAAGGCCAACGATCTCGCCTTGGCCCAGGGTAAGAAATACGGCTGGCGCCTGCCCTGGCGCGAGACTCTCTACCGCAACACTCCCCTCGCGAACGAGAAAGAATTCGTCAGCTGCCTCATATTCATGGAACAGATAAGTGCCCGCGACGAATACCACGTTGCGCGCGCAGCCCGACACGATAGGGCCAAGCTCCTCCGCGAGTCCCGAGAAGAACGGATGACGCATGACAATCTTTTCCAGTCCCTCCACTTCTACCTCCTTACGTCCCGTCCGGTACTGTGCGAATGGCAGCAACTTCCTCTGTGATATCGATGCCGACAGGACACCAGGTAATGCAGCGCCCGCAGCCAACGCATCCAGAGGTTCCAAACTGATAAATCCAGCTGGCGAGCTTGTGGCTTAGCCATTGGCGGTACCGTGAACTTGCCTGCTTGCGCACGCTGCCACCATGTAGGTAGGAAAAATCGAGTGTGAAGCACGAATCCCATCTGCGTTCGCGTACCGCTATCTCTCCAGCGAGATCGCTACGGTCCTCAACCGTGGTGCAAAAGCAGGTAGGACACACCATTGTACAATTTGCGCAGGTAAGACAACGATCAGCGATCTCCTCCCATCGCGGATGGTTGGGGTGCTTCAGCAACAGATCCCGGATGTCCCTGGTATCGAGGGTACGGCCCATATTCGCGGTGGTCGAGGCCGTCACCGCCTCAGCGGCGGCGACGTCACCCGGCTTTGCCGCGCGGGCGGGTATCGAGGAGAACAGCGCTCCACCACTTTCACTTCCGATCTCGACCAAGAACTCATGGACATCTCGCTGCAATTCGGTGAGCGCGAGGTCGAAGCCACTTTCTACCTTGGGGCCAGTCTTCATCGATACGCAGAAGCAGGTTCCGCCTGATTTACTGCAGTTAACCGCGATGAAGAAGTTATCCTCGCGACGGCGTGCATAGTCAGCGTCGCGATAGGGACCACCGAGGAAGACTTTGTCCTGGATGGAGATGGCATGGAGTTCACATGCGCGCACACCAAAAAACGCGAATTTGGGAACACTGACGTCTCGGGTGACGGAGAAATCGCCACCATCCCGTTGCATGCGCCAGAGATCCTGAATCGGCGGATGCAGAAAGCGTTTCCACGATTGGGCTCCAACCGCAAAACCAAACAGGGCGCTGCCGGCGCGCCTCTCTAGACGATAGCTTCCCGCATCTTGCCGATCCGTCCAGCCCTGCGGCAGGTCCTCTATATGCGCGACGTCGTCATAGACGATTGCCCCGTCACGTCGCGTAGGACCTAAAATCCGATAGCCGCGCTCTCCCAGTTCACCGAGCAGCTTTTGCAGGTCGTCGCGCGCCATAACGAATTTGTCGCCAATGCCTGCAATCACAGCGGATCTCCAACGCTAGTGTGCAATTAGGATCATGTTGATGGCGTTATCCATGCCGAGTCAAGCGGCAAGCCCTCTTAGGTCAATGACGCATGAGCAACTAGCGCAGCACAGTTAGCCCACGCTCATCGAACACATCATAACTTCGCACCAGCTTTAATCGTCCTGATCCAGATCATAGCGGGTGAGGAAATAAGTTCCCGTTTTGAGTGCTTCTCTCAAGTTCGCGAATTTGTGGCACTTTTCTTTCGTCACACGGCCATAGACGTTGGCAGGATTAGGTCGCGAATGTAAAATGTTCACTTTCCACTGGCAGCCGCTTGATCGCTGCGTGGCGGTTGCCATTCAGGGATCGTTTAGGCGTAGGCTCACTCACGGACTGGTTACGCAGAATGCCACGGACGTCTGTTCACCCGGTCCCATCCGCATCTTCCCGTTGCCAGAATAGCAGCTTGCATTCGAGGACAAGGATAAACTTCACCGGTGTGGAAGGAGCACCACTTGTTTGATCAAAATCAAGGAGTAGGAGTTAAGAATGATTAGCATTTTCTCCAGCAGAAGCAAAATCTGAATTCAGGTCATGCGAGGGCTTTGCTCCGCGGAAATCGAGAAAAGCACGAAACCGCTTGCACTTTGAGAGGGACGGCGAGCAAGCCGAGGCCCAAAAAGCACCCGGTCGAGTGGGGTTACTCTCGAATTCGTCGTCTGGAAGAAATGTCCGAAAGGCCAACTGTGATGTCTTCCAACTACAGAAGCGATCTTATCGTTGACCCGATGTTTTCCTGAAACAAGAGCGAGGAATGCGATATGAGATCGACTAGTGCAATTCCAATTCTGATTTTCACGGTAATTTGCGCGGTGGGGTTAAGTATCGCTTACTCGTCCTTTGCAACGTCGGATTATCAGGCCAGCCTTGGAATCGCGGTCGGGACAGTCGTCATTGCGACGGTTCTCGCGAATGCGGTCAAGATTGCAGACCAATGGGAGAGAACGATCGTTTTGCGGCTGGGTCGGTTTCTATCTATGAAGGGTCCAGGACTTTTTTTCATCGTTCCGATTATCGATACGGTTCCCTACTGGATCGATATCCGTGTGATCACGAGTACCTTTAAGGCCGAAAAGACACTCACCAAAGACACCGTTCCCGTTGATGTAGATGCGGTATTGTTCTGGAAGGTTTTAGATCCCAAGAAGGCGGCGCTTGATGTCGCGGACTATCAGGCCGCCATCAGTTGGGCCGCTCAGACAGCTTTGCGGGACGTCATCGGCAAGACAATGCTTTCGGACATGCTCGAAGGCCGGGAGAGAATTAGTAATGAGCTCCGCAAGATCATCGACGAGCGGACCGAGCCTTGGGGTATCAATGTCATTTCGGTGGAAATTAAGGATGTCCTCATTCCTCCGGGCCTGGAGGATGCGATGTCGATGCAGGCACAAGCCGAACGGGAGCGGCAAGCCAGAGTCATTCTGGGAGATTCTGAACGTCAGATCGCCGAAAAATTCGAACAAGCGGCCAAAAGCTACGCCAATAATCCAACCGCACTGCACTTAAGGGCCATGAACATGCTCTATGAAGGCTTGAAGGAAAATTCGACCATCGTGCTAGTTCCCAGTACTGCAGTGGATACGATGCAACTGGGTGGCCTTGCCGGCATAACTGCGATGGCGACGGAGATGCGTAACAAGGGGACTGACCGCATACCCGCGAGCCCAGTCGTCACGGACAGCGGCAATACTGCATAAGAGCGATCTCAGCCCATGGGATGATTTTGTCGGGATAAATAGGACCATCCTCTTGTAAGGCATTGTCAGGAAATAAGGTAGTCAATCAACGTCTGGGCTGACGGACGTTGGGAGCAATCGTGTAGTTCCACTCGCCGTGGAAGTCGTGAGGGAATATATTGACGGTGGCGAGTTGGTCGTCGGAAACGCGCAGGCCTTTGGGGTAGGTGTTTTCGTCAAGCTCGGCTCGCACCGTAAGCCCCGCCGCAGTGGTGGTGGCGGCAATGAGCTGAACAATCG
>JAKAVI010000178.1:0-5599 GCA_021817355.1 Pseudomonadota bacterium
AGCGGAGGTGATGCGTATGCTGGGGCGTCCATCATGAGTGCCTTTCCCAATTACTCCGCCGCGCACATGGCCGCGTTGGAAGCCCAGGCTGCAGCGATTCTTGGCGTATTTGGACGCCATGGCTACACCCGCTCTGAACCATCCGTGCTGCAGCCGGCGGATATTTTTCTTGACCGTTCGGGCGAAGAGATCCGGCGGCGTACCTTTGCGTTCACCGACCCAGCCGGCAATGAGCTGTGTCTGCGACCCGATCTGACCATTCCCATCTGCCGGATGTATGTGGAAGAAGATGGCGGTCTGCCTGCGCGACTGTCCTATCACGGACTTGCCTTTCGCCATCAGCCGGCGGAACCCGAGCGCCCGACCCAGTTCTATCAAGCGGGAGTGGAACTGCTTGGGCATGAGGACAAGGTCGCGGCGGAAGAGGAGATTCTCACCCTCGCGATCGAAGCTCTTCGGGCCGCCGGTCTTGCGCGCTTCAAGGTCAAACTTGGCGATCTCTCGCTGTTTGCGAATTTTGTCGATGGGCTCGCGCTTGCCCCACAATGGCGCGAGCGTCTCAAGCGTCATTTCTGGCGGGCGGGGTATCTTGATGCCATGCTGATGGGCAATGCCCGGCCCCAGCATTCTGATGCCTTGAGCCTACTCGCTCATCTGGGTTCGCTCGGCGAAGCCGAAGCCCGCCCGGCCTTTGAGGGCCTGATGGACATGATCGGAGGCGCCCCCTTCGGGGCCCGCACGCGCGAGGAGATCGTCGACCGCCTGATGGAACAGGCCGCCGATGCCGCGGCGCTGCGCCTTGATCCGGTGATAGCAGATCTCATCGCTCAGCTTCTGGCTGTCAGTGGTCAAGCCCGCACCGCGATTGAGGAGGTAAGGGCAGTCACGCACAAGGCAGGGGTTGAGCTCAAGGCACCGCTTGAGGCCATGCGCGCACGCCTTGATGTCCTCGCCAAGCTTTCCATCGCGCCGGAGGATGTCAGCTTTGCCGCCCGTTTCGGACGCAACATGGAATACTATACAGGTTTTGTATTTGAGCTGTGGGCCGAGGACGCCGAAGGGCCGGTGCAGGTTGCCGGTGGCGGGCGTTATGACAGCCTGCTTGAACATCTGGGCGCCAAACGGTCGATCCCGGCCATTGGCTACGCCATTCGGACCGAGCGTGTGCTTGCAGTGCGCAGAGCACAGGGGACAGCGTGATGATAGACCGTCTCATCCTTGCAATTCCGTCCAAAGGTCGCCTGCAGGAGCAGGTCGAGCACTATTTTTCCGATGCCGGCATGGGGCTCAAGAAAGCCTCTGGTGCACGCGGATATCGCGCCGATATGACCGGCTTTGCCGATGTTGATGTCATGTTGCTGTCGGCCGGTGAAATCGCTGGCGCGCTGCTTGCCGGCGACGTGCACTTCGGGATAACGGGGGAAGACCTGATCCGTGAAGCTGCACCTGTGCTCGACGGGCGGGTGGCGCTGCTCAAAGCACTCGGCTTTGGTCATGCCGATGTCGTGGTCGCCGTGCCCCAGTCGTGGATTGACGTGACCAGCGTTGCCGATCTTGATGATGTCTGTGCTGCGTTCTTTCAGCGCCACCGGCGAAGGCTGCGGGTTGCAACCAAATATGTTACGATGACCCGCGCGTTTTTTGCCGACAAAGGCATTGCCGAATATCGCATCGTTGAAAGCGCCGGTGCGACCGAGGGAGCCCCTTCTGCTGGCGCGGCAGAAGCCATTGTGGACATCACCTCGACCGGGGCAACGCTGGCCGCCAACGGCCTCAAGGTCCTCGATGATGGCATCATTCTGCAAAGCCAGGCGCAACTGGCGATGAGCCTCAGATCCACCTGGTTTCCACCGGTGCGGCGCAGCGCTGAACGCATGCTTTCACGTCTTGCCGCGCGGGAGTGTGCCAAGACATCGCTCACGCTGCGGGCGCGGATGAACGGTGAGGCTGCTGAAGCTTCGATACTGGTTCCACGCGGTGGCTTGATGGACGCAGTTCAGGACCTGCGCGTCAGGGGCTGTCAGACCATTACGGCGCACGACGCCGACTACGTCTTTGAGGCTGCGCCACCCATTCTGACGGCATTTGCCAATGCCCTGGCCCTTTAGGGCAGCAGCCGGCCTACCAGCATGTTCGTGATAAATGCCCCAGCCCATCGGCACGGTAGTGGACGTTGATGTTGCGTTCGAGCTGCGCGCGCCATCCGAAATGGTGCCGTTGCGCCAGTAAAGGCGATGACTGGCGCATCGCTCATTCTGCGCCGGCCTCCGCGGGAACTGGCGCTGCTGTTTGCTGGAATTCGCCGGTAAGATACATGACGCGCGCGCGGCTGCGGCTCATTTTGCCCGATGAGGTCTGCGGCAAGCTGTGAGGGGGCACAAGGACGACCTTCGTCACCAAGCCATGGCGTCCACGGAAGATATTGGCGATTTCCTCGCTCAGGGCAGCGCGCTTCGCTGGATCGGAGAGGCGGCATTGCACCAGCGCCACGACTTCCTCATCGGTCTCGCCGTCGATCGAGAACACCGCAACGTCGCCGCTGCGCAGCAGTGCGACCTCGGACTCTGCTGTCCATTCGAGGTCTTGCGGCCACAGATTGCGGCCGTTGAAGATAATAAGATCCTTGGCGCGGCCAGTGATGACGATCTCGCCACTGATCAGATAGCCGAGGTCCCCCGTCTCCAGCCAGCCGCCTCCATGCATGACGCGGGCGGTTTCCTCTGGTGCGCCGAAATAGCCGGTCATCAGGCTGGGGCCGCGTACAAAAACGCGTCCGACACGCCGGTCCGGCAACGGCCGCCCCTCGTCGTCGCGCACCTCGACTTCGTGATCCGGCAGGATCCGGCCGCACAGCACGAATGTGCGGGTGCGCGTATCGCGTTCCTGCGCAGGAACCGCAAGCTGCTTGCTTTCCAGTATCGAGCCTTCGACGATGTCGTATTTGGCACCCCTGCCTGGCGGCGTAAAGCTCAGCGCCAAAGTTGCTTCCGCCATGCCGTAGCTGGGCACAAAGGAGGTGGTGCCAAAGCCGTGGGGAGCAAATCGCTCTGCAAATCGCGTAAGCGCGCCGTGCCGGATCATGTCACCGCCAATGCCGGCACTGCGCCAGCTTGAAAGATCCATGCCATCGGTCGAGGCGGTTTCAGCGCGCCGCACACACAGTTCGTAACCGAAAGACGGGCTGAATGAGAGTGTACCGCGATTGCGACTGATCAGGTGAAGCCACAGCAGCGGTCTGCGTGCGAAGTCATGTGTAGGAAGCACATCCACTGTCATCTGGCATGCCATTGGCATCAGCAGAAAGCCCACAAGGCCCATGTCATGATAAAAGGGAAGCCAGGATACACCTCGGTCACCTTCGACAACCCTGAGGCCATGGCGCCCGGTGTAATGTGCATTGGCCATGAAGGCGCGCTGCGTCACAGCTATGCCCAGTGGGAAGCGCGTGCTGCCAGAGGAGAACTGCAGGTAGGCAAGACCTTCGGGGGTCTGTTCCGGCAGCGTGCCCGCAAACGGTGTAATGCCATCGAGTCCGGCCAGCGTGCCGACCCGCTTCAGGTCGAGCCCGACCACAGCTTCGCCGAGCCATCCCTCCAGCGTGGCTGGTCCGAATAGCGCGCTCGCTTTGGCGCTTTCGATCATGCGCCGCAAATGTGAGAGGTAACCATCCTTTCCACCGAAGGCGGCGGGCAAAGGCAGAGGTGCGGGGATGAGGCCGGCGTATTGGCAGGCAAAGAAGAGGCGCGCGAAGTCCCCAGTGCTCTCCGCGACGAGTGCGACGCACTCACCTGATTGAAGTCCGGCACCCAGCAACTTGCGGGCCAGGGCGATGGCCTGGTCCCGCAATCGCTGATAGGGCAAGGCTTCGACGAGCGCGCCCTTGCCGGAAAAGAAATTCAAGCCAGTTGCTCCTCCGGCGGCATAATCTAGCGCCTGGGCGATTGTGCCGAAATCGGCGTAGCGCTTTCTCTGTCCGGGATGATAGGCCGACGTCGGTTCAGTCATTTTACTGTTTATGATGTGACAATGGCCCTCGTGTCCGATTCCGCTATCAGAAATCGGATGTATTGGCAATTCCCGGTCTGCAACCGAAGCTGCCCCCTCGATGCGACATGGCCCGGGACGGGGGTTCGCTCCAGCGCGGTGCATAATTCTATGGGGCGTTGATGTTTTATCGGCAGGCGGCTTCATGACCATTCGAGCTTGCGTTCACGTCGTCTGGAGCAGGCTGAGCCCGCCCCGGAGCCAAATCATCTGCTTACTGTCACGCTCGAGCGCCTTGGGCTGAACGAAGTGGTTCCTCGCCACACGGGGCTGCCGGAAGAAGGTCCAAGGCCCGATGCGTTACATCGGGCGGCCCATCTAAAATGACACCACCTCGATCCGTTCGGATGTCTGGCGGGGGCGGGGCTGGCACTTCTCGATCAACTGGCGAGGATCTATCGTCGGTTACGCCAATTCAGTGATGCGGGCCAATGCGTTGGAGACGGCTCACTAGCCTGACGATAATTCTGCGTTCTGCCCCTGCAAATGTGTTCTATAAAATAATACCATACAGTACCCTGAAGCAGATCTAAGGAGGCCGGCGATCGGGCTCGAGGACAAATGGATAGCATGGCGGGTGACATTCGGAATACGATATTCGATACGCTGCGTACCTCTTTGGGAAAGCCTGTCGAACTTTCCGATCAGACCAACATCATCAACGATCTTGGTCTCGACTCCGTTGCGGTATTGGATTTTGTAATGGAAATCGAGGATCAGCTGGATATCTCGGTCCCGCTAGACCGGATCGCCGAAGTAAAAACGATTGGCGATCTTGTGGCCACGGTTCGTGATCTGAAAGGCAGCACTTAAGCAATGGGGATCTTCGACAAGTTCGCGCCGACGGCTGCGCTATACAATCAGCTAGAACGCGCAGGCGCCAATCCGTTCAATGTTACCTTCGACGATGTGCTGTCGCCGACCGAGGGCAGGCTCGGTGATCGAGCTATTCTGCTACTCGGCACCAACAATTATCTCGGCCTGACTTATGACCCGGCGGTCATGGCCAAGGCGATTGAAGCAATTGAATTGTTAGGCACCGGCACCACCGGTTCGCGGGTCGCCAATGGCAGCTATGGGGGTCACGCTCGGCTGGAGCGGGCGCTCGCAGACTTCTACGGCCGCAGCCATGCGATGGTGTTTTCCACGGGCTATCAGGCCAATACGGGCGTGCTTTCAGCCATTGCCGGCAAGGACGACCATTTGCTGCTCGATGCCGATTCCCACGCCAGCATCTATGACGGCTCGCATCTGGGGCACGCGCAGGTCACGCGGTTCCGCCACGGTGACCCGGATGATCTGGCCAAGCGCCTGCGCCGCCTAGCCGGCATGCCCGGCGACAAGATTGTTGTCGTCGAAGGCATCTATTCGATGCTGGGTGACACCGCGCCGCTGCGTGAGTTCGTCAAGGTAAAGAAGGAGTGCGGGGCCTATCTGGTGGTGGATGAAGCCCATTCGCTTGGCGTTCTAGGTGAAATGGGGCGGGGACTAGCCGAAGCCCTAGGCGTCGAAGCGGATCTCGCTCTCCATCTCCGTAGGTGTGAGAAGAAAGCGG
>JAKAVI010000178.1:5609-24088 GCA_021817355.1 Pseudomonadota bacterium
GTCGATTTTATTGTCGGTACGTTTTCCAAAAGTCTGGGCGGCGTCGGGGGATTTTGTGTCAGCGATCTCGACGGGTTTGATATTTTGCGCGTTACCAGCCGCCCTTATTTGTTCACCGCTTCGTTGCCGCCAAGTGTGATTGCCGCAGCCACGGAAGCGCTGCACCAGTTGCGCACACGTCCGGAATTACGTAGCCGGTTGAGAGACAATTCGGGGCGGCTTTATGCCGGACTGACGGACCTCGGTTTCAGCCTCGGACCGGAACCGAATCCTATAGTCTCCGCTGTTATGCCCAGTGCGGATGCGGCCGTTACCTTTTGGACACGGTTGTTGGAGGCCGGGCTCTATACCAATGTAAGCCTGCCACCGGCGACGCCCAAAGGGATGGCGTTGCTGCGCAGCAGTGTCAGCGCGGCGCACACATCTGAACAGATCGACCATGCCCTGGATCTGTTCGCGCGGGTCGGACGGGAGATGGGTCTGATTGCGCCGGCGCGAATGCGCGCTATGCAGTAGCACTACAGTTCCTCCGTCCTCGGTGATAATTCATCTAGATGGCGATGGGGTTGGCGCCGCAATGCGTGGTGAAGCGGACCTGGCCTGGCTTGGTCGAACCGCGATAGAGCGTTGGGATCTCGGAGAGCCCTTAATCTTCGACCGGAATACCAAGGAAGTTGGTATCGAAGGGGCCGTTCCCATTCTCGTTGCCGAAGACGGCCAGTGCAGAGTACCCCAGCGCACTGAAGGCAAAGCAGACATGGCTGACCGGCATCCTCAGCGGCACATGCTGAGGAGCGATATGGCCCAGTGCTGCCGGGATGACGCTGGCAAAATATGCTCTCATTTGCGATCGAACGGGCGGGCCGCGTCACTTTGGCGGTGCACCGGGGCCCCGGCCGAGAACAAAAACCCGGAGTTCATGGTGAGGCGGGACCGTTGGCAATATCCGGATCATGGATATGTGCCGCCTTCCAGCGCATGGCAACCGCAATGCGTTGCGCAGCCGAGGGGTGGCTCCAGAAAAGGAACTCTTCCACGGGGCCAGGAGTAAGGTCGTCGACACCGGCATCGAGCAGGAAGAATTTGGCGAAGGCGTCTGGCTGCCGGGCAGCATTCAGACCGAAGATGTCAGCCTGCGCCTCGATGGTACGGCTCAAGGTGTTGATCGCCGGCGTGGCAGCTAGCATGTAGATCGTAAAGAGGGCATAGAGCAGCGGCAGTCCGGCCGGATCGACAATCTCGCGCAGGTCCCAAAATCTGCCCAGGTACCGGACAAGTCCGCGATAGCTGACCGCAACAAAGCCAAAACCGATAAACAGAATGAGGCCCAGCCAGGGCAAGATCATCAGGCTGTGGTCAAGCACATAGTGACCCATCTCATGGGCGACAACGGCGAGGATTTCGCGTGTCGTACAGCGCTTGAGCAGCGTGTCGTCGAGTGAAATGCGTGTGGTTCCCAACAGTCCCGAGACATTGGCGTTGAGAAGATCGCTCTGCTTGGAGGTATTGACCACAAAAATTCTGTTGGATGGGACACCATTGGCATCGGCAAGCCGCACGATAGCCGACCGCAAAGAACCCGGTTTCAGAGGGACGGAGGAATTGAACAGGGGCAAGATATAGACCGGACCAATCAGCGCCACGAATGCCAGAAAGCAAACGGCGATGATGGTGCTCCAGGCCCACCAGAAGCGCGGTGTGGCGCGAATGAAACCATAGACCACGGCGATGAATATAACTCCGCCGGCAAGGCCAAGCCCACTGCTGAGTGCAAACTCGCCCAACCACTGGGAAAAACTGAGATTGGAGATGCCATAGGCGTGGCGCCGCAGAAAATCCTCGTAGAATGTCAGCGGGAAGGTGAGGATTGTCACGATCACAAGAAACTGGAAAGCATAGATCGCCGCCTGCAGAACCGGCGAGCGCGTCAGGCGCGTCGCCAGATTGCGCATCCGGGCCGACAGGCGCGTAAAAAGGAGCAATGTGGCGATAGCAAGTCCGGCAAGGGCATCGACCAGCATCAGCCAGTGATTTCCGGTGGCAAAGGCTGCGGCCTTGGCCTGTTGTGCAGGGCTGACTTCGGCAAGATAGGCCTTGGTTGCCTGTTGTGCGTTGAATACCGAATTTGCCGGCGGCGCGAGTGTGCTTACGGCCACCGGTACAGTGGGTGCAGCCTTCGGTGGCAGGGCTTGGGCATTGGCCTGGCCGTAGGGCAATACAAGCAGCAGCAGCAGCAGGACAGCGAGAGAGAATTTCTTCATGGATTTGGCCCAGATCCCCATCGACCACACTCAGCCTATCAGCGATCCGCCGAGGGTTAAACCTGGGCGAGTTCCGCGTAAAGCTTCAGGGTGTCGGCGCACATGCGTGTGCGGGTGAACCGTCCAAGGACATGCTGGCGACCTGCTGCGCCCAGGCGCGCACGTGCTTGGGGTCCCATGCGCAAAAGCTGTGTCAGTGCCTCCGCGAGGGCGGTGGCATCTCCTGGAGGAATTAATAGACCTGTTTCTTCCGCAAGAACTGTCTCGCGCGCCCCTCCATGATCGGTGGCGATGACGGGCCTGCCCATGGCCGCGGCCTCGGCCGCGATCCTGCCGAAAGCTTCCGGTTCCACCGAGCACGAGACCACGATGTCGGCGGCCATGTAGGCGCCGGCCATATCGGCAACGTGCCCAGCCAATATGACACGATCATCAAGACCCGCCCGCGAAATGATCGCGCTCAACTCCTCTTCATAGGCGCCCCGTCCCTGCGCGTCACCCGCCAGCACGGCACGTACGCCCGGGACCTCAAGCTGGGCCATGGCCTCGATCAGAATGCGCTGGCCTTTCCAGCGGGTGAGGCGCCCCGGCAGCAGAACGAGAATATCGCGTGCGCTCACGCCCCAATGAGCCCGCAGATTTTGCGTCCGCGACGCGGAAATCCGCGCGGGGTCGAACACCTCCTCATCCACGCCGCGGGGGATCGTGATGATGCGAGCCTTGCGTGCGGGATATTCCTTTTCGATATGGTTTGCGGTGAACTGGGAATTGGCGATCACAGCTTCACCACGCACCATCACCGAATTATACCAACGTTTGAGAGGGGTACGCGCCGAATAAAACCCGTGATAGGTAGTCACGAAGGGAATATTGGCGCGCCGTGCCGCAATCAGACCGCTCCAGGCTGGCGCGCGCGAACGCGCATGAACCAGCTTGATGTCATGGCTGGCAATCAGCCGTTCGAGTGCGCGTGCGTTGGCCAAGATCCGCGCTGGCGACTTGCTCGCCATGGACAGGGTGACGAGTTCTCCGCCCCTGATGCGCAGATCTTCCTCAAGGCGGCCGCCTTCGCTGGCGACGAGGGCCCGAATGCCGTTCTTCCACAACGCACTTGCAATATCGATGCAGGTTCGTTCCGCCCCGCCTGTGTCCAAACGCGGTATAAGTTGCAGGATGGCTGATGTCATAAAAGCCCTGCCAGTCCTTCCCGAAAACTTGGATAGCGTAATTGCACACCGAGCTCGCGCTTCATTTTGGTATTTCGTACCCGCCTGCTTTCACCATAAAAGCTCAGTACCATCGAACTTAAGCTGGCTTCGGCGTCGGCAAAGGTCTCGAGCGGGGGGGCTGGGATGCCAAGGAGCCGCGCGGCGTGGGCGATGACCTCATGCTGTGGCGCCGGCTCATCGTCACAGACATTAAAGATGCCTTCGGCTCTATGCGTTATGGCCAGGATGAGCGTCTCAGCGAGATCATCAACATGGATGCGCGAAAACACCTGTCCTGGCTTGTCGATACGCCGTGCCCGCCCTTCGCGCAAGGCCTCAATGGGACTGCGGCCAGGTCCATAAATGCCCGGCAGCCGAAAGATGGCGCAGGGCCGCGCAATCAGCGCGGCTACTTCCCGCCAGGCGCGTTCGGCCGCAACGCGGCGCTGGGCACGTTCGCTCACCGGTGCGAGTGGTGCGGTCTCGTCCACCCAGCAGCCCGCGCAATCGCCATAGACCCCGGTGGTGGACAGATAGCCTAGCCATTGGGGAGAAGCCTGCGCAATGGCGTCACCAAAGGCCGCCAGTGCCGGGTCCTTCTCGGGTGTGGGTGGTGTGGACACAAGCAGCAGATTGCTGCGTGCAAGTGCGGCCAGAACGGCTTCGCGATCCTCAAATGGCAGGCTGTCAAAACCCTGCGCCCGCAAACTCTGCAGCTTGGTTACGGTACGTACCGTACCACAGACATGTCCGCCCAGTGCCGCCAGGCGACGGGCCAGAGCCTGCGCCGTGTAGCCAAAGCCGAAGCAGAAGAGTCGGACCGGTTCTGTCATAAGTGAGTTCTATATTTCAGGGCGTGCTTCTGTCCACGCCCGCCTGCCATTCGGCGACAACGTCAGGATCCGATTCCGACTCTTGATGGGCGCGGGCGAGGGCGGTGAACCGGTCAGATGAAACCAGGCGCGCCAATGCCCATACCGCCATCGCGCGTACAAGGGCCGAGGGGTCCGTGACAAGTGCCAGGGCCGAGGCTGCAAGCGTCGGCTGCTGGCTGTTGCCGATGGCGATTAGCACATTGCGCACAAAGCGATCGCGACCGATCCGTTTGATTGGCGAGTGACGAAACAGGTCACGAAATTCCGCGTCTGCGAGCCGGGCTAGATCGGCCAGAGCCGGGTGCATCAGTACGGTTCGGCCATGAAATCGTACCTCATGTGCGGCTTGCGCAAACTTGTTCCAGGGGCAGACGGCCAGACAGTCGTCGCAGCCATAGATGCGATTGCCGATAGCCGGACGCAATGCGGCGGGGATGTGCCCCTTGTGTTCGATCGTCAGATAGGAAATGCAGCGACGGGCGTCGATCTGGTAGGCAGCTGGCAAGGCGTTCGTTGGACAGGCCGCAAGACAGGCGGTGCAGGCCCCGCAATGGTCTTCGTGGGGGTGATCAGGATCAAGCTCAAGATCGGTGAGGATGACCGCGAGGAAAAGCCACGACCCGAAGCTGCGGCTGACGAGATTGGTGTGCTTGCCCTGCCAACCGAGGCCGGCGGCCATCGCGAGTGGCTTTTCCATCAGGGGCGCGGTATCGACAAACAGCTTGGCCTCACAGTCAAAGCTCGTCGCGATGAAGCCAGACAGGCGGCGCAGGCGTTTTTTCAGAACGTCGTGATAGTCATCGCCGAGGGCATAAACGCTAATTGCGCCTTCCTCGCGCTGTTCCTGACGCAGCCGTGGATCTTGGTCGGGGCCGTAATTGGCGCCAAGCACAATCGCGCTTTTTGCCTCTGGCCACAGGCAATGCGGGGTCCGTCGACGCTCAAGATGAGTGGCCATCCAGCCCATATCGCCATGATGGCCAAGCGCGATGAACTGCTCCAGGTGCTCTGCCACCGGTGCTGGCAGCGCGGCGCGGGTAAAGCCCACGACATCGAAGCCTTCCGCCAGAGCCTGGGCCGCGATGGCCGCGCGCGGCTCAGATGTCGTCGAGTTCGCCATATTGAGCGGTAGGCGGCTGGCCAGGTACGCGGTCGGCCAGGAGCAAGCGGAAAGACGGACGCGATTTCATGCGCACATACCACTCACTGGCGGCAGAAAACTCCTGCCAGGGAACCTCGCCGAAATAATCCAGAGCCGACAGATGGGCGGCGAGCGCAAGGTCGCCAAGCGTGCAATCGCGACAGGTCAGATAGCCATTACGGTCGGCCATCTCACCCAGATCCTTGAGCGCGAGTTTAAGCACTTCACGGCCTTCGCGGACCACATTCATGTCGGGCGTGCGTTTGATCATCGCGCCGGTATAGCGCTGAGCCCCCTTTTCGAAGACGATACGGGCGGTAATCGTTGCCTGGAATGGACCCATCGCCCAGTCGACGAGGCGCAGGGCCTCCCCGCGCACGCGGGCGTCCTCGGGCAGAAGCGGATGATCGCTATAGGTTCCTTCGAGGTGGTCTACGATGGCCCAAAGGCCCTCGCAGCGGGTACCATCCAGATCGACAAAGACCGGCAGATGCATGTGGGGATCGTCTGGGACCACCGGGTCATAGGCAAGGCGCTTCTCGCCGATCATGAGACGGGCGAAGCGCGACGGGGGAGAGAGCGTCAAATGGGTGAGGCGGCGCATGGCTGCAAACTAGGCCAAGCGGGCACCATGCAAAAGCGCCAAATTGTGTCTGGCTAGCGCCGTACACAGGCATTGAGGCGGTCCCGGGTTACCCAGCCCATCCGCATCAGGATGACGCCGCTGCGTCCGCGTACGTAAGGCCCGGGGTGATTCGCGCTCCAGTTATCCGGATCCGGCAGCACCACTGCCAGCCGGGCCGCTTCGAGGGGGGTAAGGCGTGCGGCCGAGGTGCCGAAATAGTTCCTGGCGGCAGCCTCGGCCCCGAAATTGCCGTGTCCCCAGTCCACAAGGTTAAGGTAGGCCGAAAGGATTCGGCGTTTGGGCCACAGGGCCTCCATCAGGACCGTGAGCCATGCTTCAATGCCCTTGCGTACCCAGCTGCGCACCGGAAGCAGGAAGATCGTACGCGCCGTCTGCTGGCTGATGGTCGAGGCTCCCCGCAGTCTTGCGCCGTCTTCATGGGCCTTGATCGCCTGATCGATCGAGACCCAGTCAAAACCATGGTGAAAGCAGAAGCGTTCATCCTCACTGGCGATCACGGCTCGCCCGAGCACCGGAGCAATATCACCGCCCACCCAGACATGGTGGAGGGGCCGGCCGGAGAGTAGCCTCAGCGCCATTTGCGGGGTGAAGGGCACTGGTACAAAGCGAAACAGCAGAAGCAGGACGATCGGTGCCGGAACCGCGAGCGCGAAGGCACTCCAGAGCACCGTGCGCACGATGGTCTTGCGGTGAGGTTTGAGGCAGGGAGCAGACATGCGCTTGGGATCTGTTACCGATGCCGCCGAAGGAACAAAATTTTCCGTCTCCTGACGGGCTCTTTGCGCATCTTGCCATGCCCCTGCGATTTACCCACGCCTGGCCCGGTCCGAATTGCCCGCGGGGATTCGGTGCTGCCATCTTGCGCGGCAGATTAACGCCCGCGCGTCGCCAATGCCACATCGGGATGGTAATCGTGCCGGTTTGCGCGTGGACCCGGGCGGCAGTGAGACCACCCGGGGGCCTGCGCCTATTCGGCGGCCAGGGCGCGATCGCTCAGTGGATACGCAAGCCGCGCCAGCATCTCCTTGGGGACCACCTGCCAGAAGCGTGGCAGTTCGGTTTCCCACTGCGTGAGCAACTGACGGGCCCACTGCGAATCGGTTTCAGCCAGATGTTCGGCGACGAGGTCGCGCAGCACCCCTGCCCAATGGCTGCTGTCCAGATGCTGCCAAACCACACTGTCGGGGTTGACATGACGCTCAAAGAGTTCGTCCTCGTCATAGACGAAGGCCATGCCACCTGTCATGCCGGCGGCAAAATTGTCGCCCACGCGGCCGAGAACCGCGACAATGCCGCCGGTCATGTATTCGCAGCCATTCGAGCCGCAGCCTTCGACGACGGTGATGGCTCCCGAATTGCGCACCGCAAAACGTTCTCCGGCCTGACCGGCGGCGAAGAGTTTGCCGCTGGTTGCTCCGTAGAGAACGGTATTGCCGACGATCGTGTTCTCTCGGGCCACAAAGCGTGCCGAGGTCAGGGGACGCAACGCAATGGTGGCGCCGGAAAGACCCTTGCCTACATAGTCATTGGCATCGCCGAAGCCCTCGATCCGCAAGCCTTGGACGGCAAAGGCCCCGAGCGACTGGCCGCACGACCCGCGCAGGCGCAAGGTCAGATGAGCGGGCTGCAAACCGGTCATGCCCCATTGTCGCACGATGCGTGAGGAAATGCGTGTGCCGATCGAGCGGTGCGTGTTGCGCACATTGTAGGTCAGCTGCATCTTCTCACCGTGCGCAAGAAAGGGTGCGGCGTCCTTTTCGATCTGGGCATCGAGCGTCTCGGGGACTTCATTGCGCCCCTTGGCTGTTGAATACCGTGCGTGATTTCCGGGGTCCGCCTGGACCAGCAGCGGATTGAGATCAAGGTCATCGAGCTCTTCGGCGCCTCGGCTCAGCTGGCATAGCAGGTCGGTACGGCCGATCACCTCTTCGAGCTTGCGGAAGCCGAGCTGGGCAAGGATTTCGCGCACCTCCTCGGCGATGAAACTGAAGAGGTTGACGACTTTCTCAGCCGTACCGGTGAATTTCGCGCGTAGCGTCTCGTTCTGGGTACAAACACCGACCGGGCAGGTGTTCGAGTGGCACTGACGGACCATGATGCAGCCCATGGCAATCAGCGCCGCTGTGCCTATGCCGAATTCTTCGGCTCCCATCATCGCCGCCATGACCACATCGCGGCCAGTTCTGATGCCACCATCGGTGCGCAACACTACGCGATGGCGCAGATTGTTGAGCGTCAGGATCTGGTTGGCCTCGGTCAGCCCGAGTTCCCAGGGAACGCCCGCAAACTTGATCGAACTCTGCGGTGAGGCTCCGGTGCCGCCGTTGTGGCCCGCAATGAGGATAACATCTGCCTTGGCCTTGGCGACGCCTGCGGCGATGGTGCCGATACCGGCCGCCGACACCAGCTTGACGCACACCCGTGCTTCCGGATTGATCTGCTTGAGGTCATAGATCAGCTGCGCCAGATCTTCGATCGAATAGATGTCGTGATGTGGCGGTGGCGAGATCAGTGTCACACCCGGCGTTGCATGACGCAGACGGCCGATGAATTCTGTTACCTTGAAGCCTGGCAGCTGGCCGCCTTCTCCGGGTTTGGCTCCTTGCGCAACCTTGATCTCGATTTCACGGCATTGATTGAGGTATTCGGCGGTCACCCCGAAGCGGCCAGAGGCCACCTGCTTGATAGCCGAGTTGGGATTGTCACCATTGGCCTTGGGGATGAATCGCGCCGGATCCTCGCCGCCTTCCCCGGAATCGGATTTGGCACCGATCCGGTTCATGGCAATGTTGAGGACTTCATGGGCCTCAGGGGACAGGGCGCCAAGGCTCATGCCGGGCGTGATAAAGCGTTTGCGGATCTCGGTGATGGATTCGACATCCTGCAGCGCCACCGGTGGGCCTCCTGCCTTCAGTCCCATGAGGTGACGCAGCGACACGGGAGGGAGCGACCACACCGCCTCCGAATAGCGTCGGAAGGTGGTGTAGGAATCATGGGTGACGGCGTGCTGCAGCATGTGGATCAGATTGGCGCCATGCGCATGGAGTTCTCCACTGGCACGCTGCTTGTAGAAACCGCCCACTGCGAGCATGCCCGAGCCTGTGGCAAAGCCCTTGCCGTGCTGACGGGCGACTTTGGCAGTGATACCGGAAAGGCCGATGCCTGAAATGCGCGATGGCATGCCGGGAAAGATCTCCGCGACCATCGACCGCGAAAGACCGACTGCCTCAAAATTATAAGCGCCGCGATAGGAGGAGAGTACCGATATTCCCATCTTCGACATGATCTTCTTGAGGCCCGCATCGAGTGCGTCGAGATAGCGCTTAACGCAGGGACCAAGTTGAGCCGTGCCGAACAGGCCGCGTTCATGGCGCTCGGCGATGGCCTCCTGGGCAAGGTAGGGATTGACGGTGGTTGCGCCCACCCCGATCAGGCAGGCGAGGTAATGGGTATCCATGCACTCGGCCGAGCGCACATTGATCGAGGTATAGCTGCGGTAGCCTTTCTTGGTCAAATGCGAGTGCACCGCCCCGACTGCAAGAATCATCGGTACGCCAGCGCGGCTCGCGGTGATTTTCTCGTCACTGAGCACGAGATAGCCGGTACCGCTGGCCACGGCTTCTTCGGCCTCCGCCCGTAGACGGGCGAGGGCGTCGCGCAGCGCGTTAGGATCGGCGGTGCCATTATCGACCTGGAACGTACAATCCAGTTCCGCAAATTCACCTGGCAGGCGTTCGCGCATGCGCTCATACATGCCGTTGGACATGACCGGGCTTTCGAGCACAAACACGTCGGTCTGCTTTTCATCCTGGGCGAGCACGTTGCCAAGATTGCGGAACCTGGTCTTCAGGCTCATGACCCGATCTTCGCGCAGCGGATCGATCGGTGGATTGGTGACCTGACTGAAATTCTGACGGAAGAAGTGCGACAGCGGCCGATACTGGTCGGAGAGCACGGCGAGCGGTGTGTCATCTCCCATCGAGCCAATGGCTTCCTTGGCCTCGGCCGCCATGGGATGGAGCACAATCTCGAGGTCTTCCAGGCTGACACCGGCAGCGATCTGGCGCCGGTGCAGTTCTTGATTGTCGAACAGGCGTGGCTCGGGCCCCGGGCCCAGAATTGGCTCCAGTTCGACGATCTTCTGCGTCCACTCCTGGTAGGGATATTCGCTCGCCAGGTAATCCTTGATGGCGCCGTCCTCGTAAAGCCGGCCCGTCTCTAGGTCGACGCCGATCATCTGCCCAGGACCGACGCGTCCCTTCTGCAGGATGCGGGTTTCTTCAAGCAGAACCAGACCCGCCTCAGAGCCGACAAATAGCAACCCGTCTTCGGTTCGGGCGTAGCGCATGGGACGCAGGCCGTTGCGATCCATGCCGGCGATGACCCAGCGGCCATCGGTTGCGGCAATGGCGGCGGGTCCGTCCCATGGCTCCATCACAGCATTGGCGTAGGAATACATGGCCCGGTGGGCCTCGGGCATGGTTGAGGCCTTTTTCGACCAGGCTTCCGGAACCAGGATGATCTTGGCGAGCGGTGCGGACCGGCCGGCGCGGGCCAGCACTTCAAATACGGCATCAAGCGCGGCCGAATCCGATCCGCCCGGCTGGATGATTGGTTTGATGTCAACGTCGTGTTCGCCGAACAGCTGGCTTGCCATCTTGGATTCGTGATTGCGCATCCAGTTGACGTTGCCCTTGAGCGTATTGATCTCGCCATTATGGGCAAGCATGCGGAAGGGCTGGGCCAGACGCCAGGTAGGAAAGGTATTGGTCGAATAGCGCTGATGGAAAATGGCAAAGGCCGAGATGAAACGCTCATCCTTGAGATCAGGATAGAAGGTTGCCAGCTGTTCGGCGAGGAACATGCCCTTGTAAATCAGTGACCGCGAGGAAAAGGAGCAGATATAGAAATCGGCAATTGCCGCTTCGCGGACCCGCTTTTCAATGCGGCGGCGGCAGAGATAAAGACGCCGCTCCAGCGTCTCCATGGGTTCGTCCTCGCCAATATCGAACATCACTTGTTCGATCTCGGGACGGGTGGCATTTGCCTTCTCGCCGATCACCGAGATGTCGATCGGGACCTGGCGCCAGCCATAAAGATAGAAACCAAAGCCGAGGAGTTCAGATTCGACGATGGTGCGGCAGGTCTCCTGTGCGGTGTAGTCCGTACGTGGCAGAAAGATCTGGCCTACGGCAATGCGCCCGGACCGCAGGCTATGCCCGGTCTGGGCAACTGCCGCGCGATAGAACTCCTGCGGCACCTGAAGGTGAATGCCTGCACCGTCACCGGTCTTGCCGTCGGCATCGACGGCGCCGCGGTGCCAGACCGACTTGAGGGCTTCGATGGCATGGGTGACGACATCACGGCGTGGCGTACCATCGATGGCGGCAATGAGGCCGACACCACAGGCATCATGTTCCTGTTCAGGTGAATAGACGCCTGCGTCTTCGAGCATATGGGCATTGGCACGAAAGCGTTCAATTTCTGCGCTGGCAGTATCCATCATCCTTACTCCGCAGCAAGCTGGTCGGTACTGGCTTTCTTGGCCAGGAGGAAACGATCAATAGCCTCGGCCGCATCGAGACCGTCGCGCAAGGCCCAGACAACAAGCGAAGCCCCGCGCACCACATCGCCCCCGGCAAACACCCCCTCAATGCTTGTCATCATTGTTTTCTGAACGATGCGCAGCGTTCCATTGGTGCGGATGGCAAGCTGCGGCGCCGAAAACAGGCTTGGTAAATCTTCCACATCGAAACCAAGTGCCGAAATCGCAAGGTCAACATCAAGGCTGAATTCCGAGCCGCTGATTGCTTCCGGCGAACGCCGGCCGGCCGGATCGGCAAGGCCAAGACGCTGACGGACAAGGCGTACCGCTTCGACGTTGCGCGTCCCCTTGAATGCAACCGGCAGGGTCAGCCACTCGAAGGTGACACCTTCTTCTTCGGCATGGGCGACCTCACGCAACGAACCCGGCATGTTGTCGCGATCGCGCCGGTAAAGACAGGTGACCGAGATGGCGCCCTGGCGCATTGCGGAGCGTACGCAGTCCATGGCGGTATCGCCCCCGCCGATGACTGCGACCTTCTTGTTATGTGCATCGAGGGCCTTGTCCTTGGTCTTCGGCAGATGATCGCCAAATCCTCGACGATTGGAGGCGATGAGAAAATCAAGAGCAGGCACGATGTGGCCAAGATCAACTCCCGGCACCTTCAGTTCACGGGCCTTATAGACGCCAGTGGCGATGAAAACGGCGTCGTGACGGGCGCGCAGCTCCTCAAGACTGGTGTCGCGGCCAACTTCGAAGTTCAGCTTGAATTCGATACCGCCCTGCCTGAGCCGTTCAACCCGGCGCAGAACCACCGACTTCTCCAGCTTGAAGCCTGGAATGCCATAGGTCAGCAGGCCGCCTGCGCGGTCGTGACGGTCGTAAATGGTAACGCGATAGCCGCGCTGGTGGAGCGCCTCGGCGGCGGCAAGCCCGGCCGGTCCAGCGCCGATGATCGCCACTCTCTGGCCGCGATCGGCGCCGGGGATCAGGGGCGCGACCCAGCCATGGTTCCAGGCGGTATCGGACAGGTAGCGTTCGATGGCACCGATGGTCACGGTGCCATGACCTGATTGCTCGATGGTGCATTTGCCTTCGCATAGGCGGTCCTGCGGGCAGATGCGGCCGCAGATTTCAGGCAGGGGATTGGTCGCCTGGCTGAGGTGATAGGCCTCCTCAAGGCGGCCTTCGGCGGTGAGCTTGAGCCAATCGGGAATGTTGTTCGATAGCGGGCAATGCACCTGGCAGAAGGGAACCCCGCATTGCGAGCACCGGGCCGCCTGCTCGGCGGCCTTGGCGGCGGCAAACTCAGTATACACCTCGTTGAAGTCAGCCACGCGCTCACTGGCGGCGCGCTTCTTCGGCAGCTCACGTCCTACATCGACGAATCGCAACATTATTTCCGCCATGTCCAGTTTTCCGTCATGCAGTTTCCCGACGAGCTTATTTGTTAGGGTGCTTCCAGGGGTATTGCTAGCGTAAAATAGGATAAATGGCAGAATTATTGCCATTATTTGTGGTGAAATTGACTGTCGAAGAAGGTATCTGCCGTTACTCTTCCCAATAAAGGTCATATATGCTGTCATAATTGAGCTGTGCAGCCCGACTGTACTGCGGAGCAGGTAGTGGGCCGGACTGGTGGGGTCATTGTCTGCGGACCCGGTTACGCCCAGGCGCGCGAACACGCGACCGCAGTGCATAGGCGGCCGCGACCATGGCTAGCTTTGCAGGAGGGGGCTGACCCGAGATTAGCTCTGAAGGGGTTGTGTGGCTTCCCGCTCGTATTGTCCATGCGCCCGGAATCGCCACAGGTAGGACGGCAAGATGGCGGCGAGCGAATCAGCTTCGATCCCCAGATCGCTCAGGCCCAACGCATTTGTCCCGACAACATTGTCCTTGCGCAGAAGCCTGACCTGGTCGGCGGTGATAGGTGCTCCGGGTAAAATGCCGAGGAGACGCCCAAGGATGCTGGCAAAGCTGAAAGGCAGGGGCAGAAGGAGCCTGTGCCGGCAGATCACGTGCAACATGGTCTGCATCAGCTCCTTGAAGCTGTATATATCCGGCCCGCCAAGTTCATAGAGCTTGCCCGCGGTCTCCGGATCAGCCAGGCAGGCACAGACAGCGGCCGCAACATCACCGACGAAGACCGGCTGAAAACGGGTCCTGCCACCCCCGATTAGAGGTAGCACGGGTGACAGCCTGGCCATGGCGGCAAAGCGGTTGAAGAAATCGTCCTCCGGTCCAAAAACGATGGAAGGACGCAGAATCGTGGTCCCTGGCATGGCCGCGCGCGCGGCGCCTTCGCCCTCGGCTTTGCTTGCGGCGTAGGCGGATTTTGTGGTCGTGGTAGCGCCGATCACTGAAAAATGGATGAGACGCGCAATCCGATGCTCTGCCGCTGCCCTGGCGATGGTCCGGGCGGCATCGACATGCAGTGCTCGGAAACTCTGGCGGCCAAAGGATTGCAGCACGCCAACCAGATTGATGGCGTAATCCGCCCCACGCAGGGCATCGGCGACTTTCCCGCGGTCATGAACATCGCACTTTACCACCTGGATCTGGCCAACCTGGCCGGCGACCATCAGGAAGGGAGCCAGATTGGGTCGCCGTACGGCCACCCGTACCCGATAGCCGGCCTTGGCCAAGGCCCGGACCACGTGTCTGCCGATAAAGCCCGATCCACCGAAAACGGTGACCACCTGTGGCATGGTATGCCCTTCCCATGATTGCCGCGTTGAGGCAGTGGGGTTCATAGCCAAAGCCTGGGATGAAGCAAAGGTCGCATTTCGCCGCTCACCGCGCCCGGTAATCGCTACTCCGTCTTGGCGCCCGGCACCTCATCGTCCTGAACATAGACCCGCTCTCCGGACTTGGGTTCGACCCACACGGTAACGGCCCTGCCGGTCTCCTCTTCAATAAACCGCTCCTGGGTACGCTGCCAGCCAGGTCCGGGGGCACGTGCAACCGTCTTTTTGTAATGCACCCGCTCATAAAGTGTACCGATGAGCAGGAGCACGCCGGCTACCAGCATGCTGATGCCAGTCCAGTGAGCGGTGGCCATCAGGCCGATACCGGCCAGAACCGCGATAACTCCTAATCCGATCAAAACTGCCCGCAGCATCGCCGTCACGCTAGCGGGCGCGATCCACGGGTTCGGCGACCACGGCCGTACCATAGGCCACGATTTCGCTCATGGTCTGTCCGATCTCGGACGAATCAAAGCGCATCATCACCACGGCATTTGCCCCCATGGTAGTCGCGTTCGTTACCAGGCGATCGACGGCTTGGCGGCGGGCTTCTTCCAGAAGCCGCGTGTATTCATGGATCTCGCCGCCCACAATGGAGCGTAAGCTGGCCATGATGTTGCCGCCCAGACCTCTTGAACGAACGACCACGCCGAAGCATTGTCCAAGGACCTGACGCACCTGCATACCCGGCAGATTTTCAGTTGTGACGACCAGCATTGCCCTCTCCCGTGGAACCCGGGGCAGTGTGCGCCAGAAACACCTGCAGGGCAAAGTGCCATCGCCGTTGACAGCTAGATAGCCTCCCCCTACATACGCCCTCCTGCCGTGCCCAGATGGCGGAATTGGTAGACGCGCTAGTTTCAGGTACTAGTATCGCAAGATGTGGAGGTTCGAGTCCTCTTCTGGGCACCAACAATACGTCCCGTGGCGTCCTACTCGGTCGACAAAATGGCGAAAATCCGGCATTATCAAGCCTCAACCGTCCCGGAAAATGCCAAGCAGCTTCATGCGATCTGGTGCCATCGGGTGCCATGACTGGGGCCATGATGGCACCCCGGCACATTTGGTGGCACCACCCTGAATTACGCGGGGGGCGCATGGCTTTTTGACCGTGGACTGGGTAGCTGAGGACCCTCGCCATGGCGCTCACGGACTTGCAGGTTCGTGCTCTTCGCCCGAAGAGCCGCGTATATCAATCCCCGGCTGACCGGGGACTTTACCTCGAGATTCACCCTAATGGTTCGAAACTCTGGCGCTACAAATACCGCTTCCTGGGAAAGCAGAAGCGTTTGGCCCTCGGGCGCTTTTCTGAGGTCGGGCTCGCGGAGGCGCGGCGTCGCCGCGACGAGGCGAGAAAGACATTAAACGGGGGGATAGACCCCCTTGCTGCGCGTAAGCGCGAGAAGTTGGTTGCCCATTTCAACGCAGCCAACAGCTTTGGCGACCTCGCCAACGAATATATTGCCAAAATGGAGCGAGACGGACGAGCGAGCGCCACTACAGAAAAAGCCCGCTGGCTGTTAGAGCAATTGAAGCCAATTGCGGCCAGTCCCATAAGCGATATCAAACCCATCGACATGCTGGCAGCTCTTAGACGCATCGAAGCGCGTGGCAAGCACGAGACCGCGAGGAGATGTCGGTCATTCGCGGGACGGGTATTTCGATATGCGATCGCCACCGGGCGAGGCGAAGCTGATCCGACATCCGCACTACGGGGCACGTTGGTAGCTCCCAAGGTCCGGCATCATGCGGCAATATTGGACCCCAAGGAACTAGGAGAGCTGCTTCGGGCAATTGACGCATACGCGGGCCACGCAGTGACGCGTCTTGCGATGCAAATTGCCCCACACGTCATGGCTCGTCCGGGCGAGCTGCGTATGGCGGTCTGGTCCGAATTCGATCTTCCCAAGGCTGTATGGCGAATTCCTGCAGAACGCATGAAGATGCGGAAACCCCATGATATACCTTTGTCAAGGCAGGTACACGCTTACTTGATGGAACTGCTGCCGTTGACGGGCCCGGTCGGCTTTGTTTTCCCAGCCTTTTACACCTCCAATCGTCCCATGAGCGAGAATACGATCAATCAGGCGTTTTGAAGAATGGGGTATGGGGTCGGTGAAGTCACGTCACACGGCTTGCGAACTTCTGCCTCCACCTTGCTGAACGAAAGCGGCAAGTGGAGTGCCGATGCTATTGAACGATCGCTCGCACATGCGGACATTAACGGCGTTAGAGGGATTTATAATCGGGGTCGCTATTGGGATGAGCGTGTCGCTATGCATCAATGGTGGAGCGATTACCTTGATAAACTGCGGCTTTCATCCGGTTCCGATAATTGGACATCTTAAGTCGAGAAACTCATATGTCTGTTGCCTATCATGCCACACAGTTACCTAATTCAGTGCAAGGCCATTTCGCTTGCTTAATGGGCCGCGTGCTGGGTCAAGTGAGACGTCAAGGTCATATTATTTGACACCTTCCAGCTGAATCCAAGGCTAAGATGCATTTTGACTAC
Source organism: Pseudomonadota bacterium (assembly GCA_021817355.1). The sequence goes on from JAKAVI010000178.1 coordinate 22,548, forward strand.
CACTTCGAGCGTGCGGCGATGTTCTATCGGTGCTCACGTTGATGATTGAATAGGCACCACTCGATATTACCCTCAGGGGCGGCATAGGGCGCGTTCAAATAAGCCCGAAATACCTCAGCGAAACGCAACACTGGTCGAATTCGCTACCGCGCCTCATACCTTTGCGCTCAACTCGTGGACGGAAAACGTAGCCCAGCTTGTAGGATGCACCGGAAATTCTTTGCGCACATCGAGCTTAATTGCAGCAATCCTGTTCGTAAAGCGACGCAGTGGAACCGCTGCAATCTGGAATGCGGTCCAGCGCGACATGACGTCGATGCTTGTGCCCAATTCGATAACTATTGGGTGTTCGGCTCTGGAGTGACGGTCAACGTCCCAAGCCATTTGTACTAATGCCAGAGAGTACCATGCATGTGGCGTTCGGCTTCGAAAACACGTCGTGACGACGTAAACGGCCTTATGAGGAAACTATAAGGTCACTAAGATACCAACACTATTCTTTGTCAAAGCTTAGCTGGGTAGCCATTCGAGGAGATAGCTTCGCGCAGGACGAGTTCGTGCGCCCATGCCCGTCCTGTTCGAAGGAATTGCGGGAGAGCGTGACCGCCGAAGGTGAGAAGCAAAATCGCAGCTGGCAATTAGTACCTCGCTGTCGTCCGGCTCATGAGCGAAGATGCAACCGGCAAGGTGAAGCGCACTATGCGGAACAGGTGCGGATGAGCGTTGCCGGCCGCCCTGCGCGCGACAGGCGCTCGGCAGGTCACGGGCCTTAGTAACGGCTTTATGAAGGACACCGAGTTGGCCGTCGTCGGTGGGGCCGGGACCGACGGGCGTGCACTCTATCCTGGTGCGCGCCAAGTCGAGGGGATGCTAACTCTTCTACAATCGCGTCAGCTCTGCCCTTAACCGGCCGGACCAATAAGGTTGACTATGACCAGGTGAGGAAGTGTGTGCCTTGGTGGGGGCAGGGGTACGGCCGAAGCCGCCATCGACCTCGCTAGAAGCGCCAGACTGGAAACGGTGGGACCAAGTATCCATCTTTGAGCGGAGTTCGCTCTTCATCCCGAGCGCCATCTACCTCGAGCTGCGAGCTTGCGCATAAACCTGTCGACGAACAACCCGATCGAGTGGCGTGGACCTGCCGCGCGGACGTTGTGCTTCGCGCCAACATTCTGACGCGAGGGCAGGTTGGCCTGGCCCTGTCCATTTTAGGATGCCCCAAGGGCTTGGGCAGCAGCCCAAGCCACTGATCCACCATAGTATATTGTTTCTCATACATTTTTCATTGCTCTGTGTCAGGTTTTTGCGTATGTTGAATATCAGGTTTTTGCAAGCTCGGATTCGGCTATGCAGCGCACCAAAACATTGCGCCAAAAGATCGAAGAGCGGATCGCCCGCAAGAAGGGTGAGGACGTGTTTCTCACTCGCGAATTCGCCGATTTGAGCGGCGAACGTCAGGTGCTGCGCGCGCTTCACGATCTCGTCAAGGACGGCAAGCTCATTCGTATGGGCTATGGCGTCTATGCACGCGCGATCATCGG
>JAKAVI010000178.1:24098-25349 GCA_021817355.1 Pseudomonadota bacterium
CGGCGTCCAATGGGAGCCAACGGAATGGGAGCGCGCCTACAACGAGCAACGCTCGACGCAAGTCCCGGCGCGCCCTGCGCTCAAGGTTAAGGGCCGCTTTTCGAGACGGTTGAGCGACGGCCACACGGAGCTCATCATTGAACGGTAATCCCACACTTGAAGAGCTTCTTGAAGTTCAGCGTCATCTCGGCCGCCTGGCACCCGCTTTCATCGAGAAAGATTGGTACGTCATCCGCGCGCTTGCCGCGATCGCTGCGGTCGATGCGGCGCCGTTCCGCTTGATCTTTCAGGGTGGCACAGCGCTGAGCCGAGCGCATCTCCTGACGGAAAGAATGTCGGAAGACATCGACTTCAAAATCGTTTCTGAGCAAAAGTATGGGAAGGGTCCATATAAACGCCTCCGCGAGCGAGTTACTGAAATGCTGCTCGCTGCCGGATTCGACTTCGATCCTACGAATGCGGCGCATCGCAAAACCATGTACGAATACAAATATGTCGTCTTCCAGCTGCCATTTCCATCGGTGACTGGAAAGGCTCCGGAGTTGCGCCCCGGCATTAAAATCGAGATGTCGGCCTGGCCGATGCGGCGTCCGTCTATCGAGCGCCCAGTCAGATCCTTTGTTGCGGAAGCCTTTGGACACACGCCTGAAGTTACCGCGATCGCTTGCGCCGATCTCTCGGAGAATGTTGCCGAGAAGTTTGTTGCGCTCACGCGAAGGGCAGGGGCGCAACTGGCCGGCGTCTGGGCGAAGCGCGACCCGACTCTCGTGCGCCATATCTATGATATGCACATGCTTTCGAAGCACGTCGACGCGGCCACCGTCGCAGTACTTGCCGCGGAAATCATGAAGGATGATGCCGAATCCCGTGGCGGGCAGTTTCCAGCCTATGGCGAAGATCCGCTACGCGAGACACAAAAGGCCGTCACAGGGATCATACAAGATTCCGAATTTGCGAAGGAATATGCGGCATTCGTGGATCGGATGGTCTACGGGGAGAGGGTGCCGTTCGAGGCCGCCGTCGCGACAGTCGTCGACGTCGGAAAACGCCTCGCTTAGCGCGATGAGCACCTACATTCGCGCACTCGAAATCCCAGGTGGAATTTCCGGCACGTAGGTTTAGAAAATGGTTCGTCAGTAGAAATCGTGGGTAAGCTGCGGCTCGGGCAGTTGGCCAAGTACATGAAGTAGCGAGAGTTCTGCGACTTTGAAGGTGCGAAAGCCGTAGGATTTTCTCATAGCGACTTTGGCC
>JAKAVI010000422.1 GCA_021817355.1 Pseudomonadota bacterium
TGACGGCGGCGATAACCGGCTTCAGACAATCAAAAATGGCCAGCGTGACGCGTCCACCGCCGTCCCGCACACGCTCGTCTGAAAAATCAACCGTGGCTGCGGGTCCTGCGTTGCGTTCCGGGCGGTCGTCACGCCTTGTGGCATTAAACGTGTCGGCGCCCTGTGACAGGTCCGCACCCGCACAAAAGCCCCTGCCTGCGCCTGTAACCACCACAGCCCGCACCTCATCGTCCTCGTTCACGCGCGTGAAGACGTCGATCATTTCGTGCATCATCGTGGCGGTGAAAGCATTGAGCTTTTCCGGACGATTGAGGGTGAGAGTGAGGATGCGATCGCGGACAGCGACCATTACCTCTTGATAGGGACCATATTTCATTGTCGTTTCCTCACTTTTGCTGCTGAAGGGACTCTAAAGCAGAATTTTCCCGAAGCAAGCTGAGGACAGGCATGCGCAGACAGGATCCGTCAGCTGACCAGCCTGGAGGCATTGTGGGGTGGTACCGAATAAGGTTCGGGGGCCGGCAAGCCGGCCCCCGCAGCACATCTGTTGCTGGACGCTGCGTTCACGCCGCCTGCTTTTGCGGCGCGAAACGGGTATAGAAGCTTTGATTGGTCTGGGCCATTTCAAGAAGCAGCGCACAAGGCTTGAAGCGCTCACCAAATTTCTTTTCGAATTTGCGGCAGCGCTCAACAAAAGCCCTGGTTCCTAGGGTATCGATGTAGGAAATCGGGCCCCCCGTGAACGGAGCAAACCCCCATCCCAGGATGGCGCCTACATCGGCATCACGCGGATCGGTGATGACCTTCTCTTCAAAGCAGCGGGCCGCCTCCAGGGCCTGAATGGTCAGAAAGCGCTGCTTCATTTCCTCCACGTCAGCGTCGGTTTTCCAGACACGGCTGGAAACCATTTCCGGCCAAATCCGCAGCCGCTTACCGTCATCGGAATAGTCATAAAAACCCTTGGTGTTCTTGCGGCCCAGCCGGTGCTTGGTCTCCACCATATCGGCAAGGAACTCTTCCATGGCGTCGGGGGTATTGGTTCCAAGATCCTTGCGTGTCTGCCGTACCACCTTGAGCGGCGTGTCGAGTCCAACGGAGTCGAGCACCTCGAGCGTGCCCATCGGCATACCGGCCATGCGTCCTACATTCTCGACCATCGCCGGGTGTATGCCTTCCGCCACCATCGCAAGACCTTCGCGCGTATAGGTGCCGAAGCAGCGCGACGTATAGAAGCCGCGCGAGTCGTTGACGACGATCGGTGTCTTTTTGATCTTCTGCACATAGTCGATGGCAACGGCCAGCGCGCGCTTACTGGTCTTCTTTCCGAGGATGATTTCAACCAGCCCCATCCGGTCCACCGGCGAAAAGAAGTGAATGCCGATCACGTTTTCCGGTCTCTGGCTGGCTTCGGCAAGCCCAGTGATGGGGAGGGTCGAGGTGTTTGTGCCATAGATCGAAGAGGCCGGTAGTACTGCTTCCGCCTTCTTCGTCACCTCCGCCTTGACCGCACGGTCCTCGAACACCGCCTCAATGACAAGGTCAGCATGCGCAAGTCCGGCATAGTCGGCTGCAGTCTGGATCCGACCCAGCACTTCCGCCTTCTTTTCCGGGGTGGATTTGCCACGCGAGATCGCCTTGTCGAGGATCCGAGCGCAGTTTTCCTTTCCCGCATCGGCCCGCTCCTGGGAGGAATCGATGAGGATGACCTCAATGCCAGCCAGGGCCGATACGTAGGCAATACCAAAACCCATGACCCCGGCCCCGATCACGCCAACGGTCTTGACCTCACTTTTGGGTTCGCCCTGGGGACGGCGCGCGCCTTTTCCGAGTTCCTGCATCGACAGGAACAGGGACCGGATCATGTTGCGGCTTTCCGGCTGCATCAGGAGCTTGGTGAAATACCGGGCCTCGATGCGCAGGCCCGCATCGATCGGTACAATGAGCCCCTCGTAGACGCAGGACAGAATATAGCGTTGCGCTGGATAATTGCCGTAGCTTTCCTTACGCAACATGGAGCCGCCCATCGTAAACGCCTGGCCGCCGCCCGGCGAATAGGGCCCGCCGCCGGGAACCCTGTAATCCTTTTTGTCCCAAGGCTGGACTGCTTCCGGTTTGGAGCGAAGGAAGGCTTTGGCCTCTGCGAGCAATTGTGCCGCAGGCACGATCTTGTGCACGAGCTTCATCGCCAGGGCTTTTTGCGGATCGATGCTCGAACCTTGAAGCAGCATCGGCAGAGCCTGCATGGCACCGATTAGGCGCGGTACGCGCTGCGTACCTCCGCCACCGGGCAGCAGACCGACCTTGGCTTCCGGCAGTCCAAGGGCAATACGCGGATCATCTGCAACAAAGCGGTAGTGGCAGGCCAACGCCACCTCAAGACCGCCACCCAGCGCCAGCCCATTGATCGCAGCCACCACGGGCTTGCCACAGGTTTCGAGCTGGCGCAACGCCTTGTGGAAGACCATCACTCCATCGAAGCGACGCTTGGCAGCGTCCGCATCTGAGGAGGTCGCTGATCCGGCGGCCGCACTGTCCTGCATTTCATCAAGCGCTGCACCGGCGCAAAAACCATTACGTTTTCCGCTGGTGATGATGATTCCGGTAACCTGCGCGTCGGTCGCTGCGGTCTGGGCGATCTGTGCAAGCTCGCCGATGGCCGAATTGGTCAGCACATTCATGGTGCGCCCTGGCACATCCCACACCACGGTGAGAATGCCGTCGCCGTCGCGGTCGATCTTGAAATTGGTGAAGCTCATGGGTTCAGCCTTTGTTGTGGTTCGCCAGCGCCGGTATCGACCATTTGTCGGGCCGTCCCGCCGGCATGATCCGTTGGAACCGGCGTCAAATCCGCTCGATGATAGTTGCCGTGCCCATGCCAGCGCCGACACAAAGCGTCACCAGAGCCGTACTCAGATTGCGCCGCTCGAGTTCGTCGAGAACGGTCCCGAGGATCATCGCGCCGGTCGCACCGAGAGGATGACCCATGGCGATAGCGCCGCCATTCACATTGACCTTATCGTGATCGATGTTGAGCACACGCATAAAGCGCAGCACAACGCTGGCAAATGCCTCGTTGAGCTCGAAGAGGTCGATGTCGGCTGTGGTCATACCCGCCCGCTTCAGAACCTTTTCGGTAACAAGGGCAGGACCGGTGAGCATGATGCAGGGTTCGGAACCGATCGATCCAAAGGCCCGCATACGTGCCCGCGGCTTGAGGCCGTTTGCCACCCCTGCCTCCTTGGTGCCCAGCAGTACGGCTGCCGCGCCATCAACAATGCCAGAGGAATTGCCGGCGTGATGAACGTGATTGAGGGCTTCAACCTGGGGATAGCGTTGCTGGGCCACCGCATCGAATCCGGCAAAGGCGCCCAATTGCGTAAATGACGGACTGAGCGAGGCCAGCGACTGCATGGTGGCATCGGGGCGCATGTGCTCATCGCGGTCCAGAATTGTCTGCCCGATGATGTCCTTGACCGGGATGACCGATTTTTTGAAATACCCCTTTTCCCACGCATTGGCTGCGCGCCGCTGGCTCTCGACGGCAAACGCATCGACATCGTCACGGGAGAACCCGTCAAGCGTGGCAATCAGATCTGCGCCAATTCCCTGGGGTGTAAAATAGCTCTTGATTGCGATCGAGGGGTCCGTAGACCACGCCCCGCCACTGGCGCCCATCCCGACGCGGCTCATCGATTCAACGCCGCCACCAATCGTCATGTCTGACTGGCCACTCATGATCTGGGCCGCTGCCATGTTGGTCGCCTCAAGGCCGCTTGCGCAGAAGCGGTTGATCTGCACTCCGGCAACGCTTTCCGAATAATCCGCATTCAGCACCGCAATACGCGCGATATCTGACCCCTGCTCACCGACAGGATCGACACAGCCGAGGATCACGTCGTCAACACACTGGGTGTCCAGCTGATTGCGGTCACGGATGGCTTGTAACGCCTGGGTCGCCAGCTCCAGCGCCGTCACTTCATGTAAAGCACCATCCTTCTTGCCCCGCCCACGCGGCGTTCGGACCGCATCATAGATGTAGCATTCCGTCATTTGTTTCTCCTGCTCGGAAAATTAGGTGATCGTGTGGCCTCGTCCGGGACACGCATGAAACAGACTCTGACTGGTGGCTGCACCACTAGTCAGCCGGGATCATCCCAAAGCCAATCGCCCGTGGCGAAGGACGTGCCGTGTCTTGATGTTCGGCCAGGCGGTGATCGATCGCTTCCAGTCCGAGCCTGAGCTCGGCGATGCTTTCATCGATGTCACGGCGCTGGCGCTCAAGGGCATCGATGCGCTGCACGAACTTGTCACGAGAATGTGCGAGCTGGGCCATGCCGCCGTCGCCCGGTGTGTAAAGATCGAGAATTTCGCGCATTTCTGCCAGTGAGAAGCCAACCCGGCGTCCCCGCAGGATCAGCGTCAGGCGGGCACGATCCCGGCCCGAATAGATGCGCGCTTGCCCCCGGCGGCTGGGCGACAGAAGCCCCTCTTGCTCGTAAAACCGCAAGGTACGTGCGGTCACGGAAAATTCGCGTGTGAGTTCACGGATAGTATAGGTACGGCTCATGACCCTTTCCGCCCAGAGGTCTTCGCCCTGGCACGGCCTTTCTTCACTCCCTGAAAGACCATATTCCGTTGACGTGAACGTAAAGCAAGAAAAAAATGAAAGGGGCGCAAACCGTCACGCCCCTTTCCGAAAATTGCGTGGACTGACCTTTTACTTGGCCTTGGTCAGGTTTTCAGCGGCGAAGTCCCAATTGAGCAGCTTGTCGATGACGGCGCTCACATAGTCGGGGCGGCGGTTCTGGTAATCGAGGTAATAGGCGTGTTCCCAGACAT
>JAKAVI010000317.1 GCA_021817355.1 Pseudomonadota bacterium
TATTCGCCACCACCTAGTCTCGTGAATGCGATCGATTATCTCTTTTGGGAGTGGCAATACATGCCGGTCGGTGTGGTCTCTTACGGTGGGGTGTCCGGCGGCTTGCGGGCGGCCCAGGCCATCCGTCTCATGTCCTCGACCCTGAAAATGATGCCTCTTCCAGAAGGTGTGGCCCTACCCAACGTGTTCACTCAGATCAAGGACGGCGTGTTTACCGCCAACGAGCTCAATGAGCAGGGCGCAGCGGCGCTCCTGAACGAGATGCAGAAATGGACTACGGCCCTGGCTGGGCTACGCGCGGGGATCCGGGCCTCTTAAAACCTCAGAATTTACGGGCTTGCCGGGCCGCTGCGCACCTCCTTGGATATCCGCGCAGCGGCAGGCAGACAACCGCGCATCTGGCCTTGCCGCACCGGGACGGCGGCAAGATGCTCAGTCTACCGCATGAAACAGCCGTGAAAGGCGGAAGGCTCCCAACCAGCCATCGCGCGAAGCGTTCAAGAAATCGTAGGAGCCAAGTATCAGATCAGCCTGACCAATGACATTTGCCACCGGCACGAAGCCCAGCCCGCCCTCTGCGCGTGGAACCCGACTGTCGAGGGAATTGTTGCGATCATCGCCCATCATGAACAGTTCCCCTTTGGGCACGACATAAACCTTGGTGTTATCCAGGGCATCATTATTGTCCCATTGGAAAATGGCGTGATGCACGCCTCCCGGCAGATACTCGATGTACTTGGGAACACGCACATAGGCGCCGTTTTCAGTCTCAACCCGGCCGGTCCCATCAGGTTTTCGCACCACTTTGGTGCCATTGATGAAAAGCCGTCCATGAACCACCTGAATACGGTCTCCAGGAAGACCAATCACGCGTTTGACCCAGGCTTGCTTGTGTCCCACGGGGTAAAAGACGACGACGTCACCACGCTTGGGTATGCGGCCAAACAGCCGCCCTTTTATGTCGGGAAACAGGCCCCAGCGTACTGAGTAGTGGCTATACCCATAGGCGTATTTCGCCGCGATGATGGCATCGCCAATCGCCAGCGTCGGTTCCATCGATCCCGAGGGGACATAGAAGGGTTCGGCGATGGCGGTGGTGGCGAAGAAGACGAGGGCAATCGCCGCTACCGGCTCACGGAGCCAGCGCAGGATGGCAACAACGCGTTGGCCGATGGGATGGGCGAAGATCCGCCGCGTTGATTGCTGCCAATTCATACTTTGACTTCTCCAGAGGGGACCGCCAGCGCGCGGACATGCAAGGGCATATGGCCGGAGCAGGGCGTAATGCAAGAGCAGGCTTCTTGACCTTTCGCCAGCATCCTGCCACAGCCGGCCGCCATGATCGAATTGACCCAGGAATTTGGCTTTGATGCCGCTCACTTCATGCCACACCGGGACGAGGGGGACCCTTACCGACGCATGCATGGTCACTCCTTCTATGCAGAGGTCACGCTGAAAGGCGAGGTCAATGCCGCCACTGGCTGGGTCCGCGATTTTGGAGAGATCAAGGCCGTGCTCGATGAGGTCCGCAGCACTCTGGACCATCGCCTCCTCAACGAGCTGCCTGGGTTGGAAAATCCGACCCTGGAAAATCTGGCACAGTTCATCTTTGCCGCCGTGAATTCCCAGCTGCCGGGGGTTGTGCGTGTACGCATATCTCGGCCATCCTATGGCCAATCCTGTGTCTATGAGCCTCGCTGATGGCCAAACGTCCGGCAAAATCTCTTACCCAGCTTGGCCGGATAGTGCCGGTCCCGGCATCTCCGGATCAGGCGGTACTCGAAGCCGTTCCAAACCGGCACCGCGATGTGGATTACGTGGCCCGTTTTACGGCTCCGGAATTCACCAGCCTGTGTCCGGTGACCGGTCAGCCAGACTTTGCCCATTTCGTAATTGATTATGTGCCGGGTGAATTGTTGCTCGAATCCAAATCGCTGAAGCTCTTCCTCTTCAGTTTCCGTAGCCATGCCGACTTCCATGAGGCCTGCACGATCTATATCGGCAAGCGCATCTTGGCCGCGATCAAACCAAAATTTATGCGTATTGCCGGATTTTGGTATCCTCGGGGAGGCATACCGATCGACGTCTTCTGGCAGAGCGGCAAGCTCCCGGGTAATCTGTGGTTGCCCGATCCTGGCGTCTCGCCCTATCGCGGCCGCGGCTGACGGGATCTGATCGGGCGTTCGCTCGGATCGCTCGGACGTTTTGTACTCAAAATCCTCTCGCTATGGTTTGAATGGGACAAATCCGGCATGATGTGTGGCAGCCAAACAAGGACCCACTCATGGCCAGGTTCTTCGATCAGATCGATGATGCGCTCGCTGACTTCATCAAGCGCCAGCACATTTTTTTCTGCGCCAGTGCTGTAGAGCAGGGGAGAGTTAACCTTTCGCCCAAAGGGATGGATAGTCTGCGGCTCCTCGGACCGCGGCGGATTGCCTATCTGGACCTGACCGGCAGCGGTAATGAAACCTCGGCGCATATGGAGGCCGAGGGCCGCCTCACGCTGATGTTCTGCGCCTTTGAGGGCGCGCCTCTCATTCTGCGTGCCTATGGCGCCGCGAAAATCAGAAGGTTGGGCAGTCCGGACTACGAAGCGCTGATCGGACACTTTGTGGAACACACGGGAGCCCGCCAGATCGTGGACATGCAGGTGGACTCTCTGCAAACCTCATGCGGCTATGCGGTGCCACTGATGCGCTTTGACGGACACCGACCTAACCTGCTGCGTTGGGCAGAAACGAAGGGCAAGGACGGGCTCAAAGACTATCGCCGCACCCACAATCGGGTCAGCATCGACGGTCTGCCGACCGGCTGGGATTAATTCTTCGCAAGACGGGCGCAGGCGTCGTGCCGGTGACACCCGATCAGGTGGTCATTGACCATGCCGACCGCCTGGGCAAAGGCGTAGACGATGACCGGACCACAAAAATTGAACCCGCGCTGCTTCAGCTCCCGGGCAAGCGCCTCGCTCATGGGGGTCTGCGCCGGAACGTCCGCGAGGTGTCGGTAGCGGTGCTGTACGGGCTTGCCGTCCACATGCTTCCAGACAAGCTCTGAAAAGCCGCCCGGCTCTTTTTCTTCTATCTCAAGCCATAGGCGGGCGGCCTTGATAGCGGCGTTGATCTTCGCCCTGCTGCGGATAATCCCGGTATCCTGCAATAGCTGTTCCACTTTGCGCTGCTCATATCTCGCAATGCGGTAAGGATCAAAACCCTCAAAGGCTTCGCGGAAATTAGCCCGTTTGCGCAATATGGTGATCCATGCAAGTCCGGCCTGAAAGCCATCCAGGACGAGCTTCTCATAAAGCGCGCGGGCGTCGAATTCGGGAACGCCCCATTCCTCATCGTGATAGGCAGTATAAATCGGCTCTTTCTCTGACCAGGCGCAGCGAACAGGACCATCCGTCATCGTGCATCCATCCGACACGGAGCGGCCCTCCGGCTGCTGGCCGCAGCGAAGCAGGTGCCATCGCGGGGCGCGGCGAAGATCGCTACACCCATGTCGATTCTCTCTGGCGGCAAAAGGCAAGGGCCGGGTTCGGTACCCTCGCGTGCACTGGACGGCGGCGCGCCCTAAGCCGGCCCGGCAGACACCGTGATGTTGCAGATGGCACCCAGGAGCGACTGGCCCACCAGGCGCCAACAATCAGTCTCATCTGTGCTGCCTGGTCAGGCGTCGGACAGAGGCGGGACAGTGCAGCTTTGTGTTCGATCATGAGGAAAACATAACATTACCCGCTGACGCAAGAAAGCGACCTCAGGGGCGGAGGGCATGTGTCTTCGCCAGGCGGGTTCACCCGGGTTTTGCCCGTTCCATCTTTACGCCGGTGTGCGCCGATTTTGGCCCTGAACCCGTCGCGACGGATGGGGGGAGGATCACGAACATCTTCTCGTGACCAACCCGCCCAGAATGGCGATCCCAAGACTGGTGCAGAGCCACAAGGGCGCATCAAGCCGCCGCTAGCGCCAGAACCATGAAGCCCTCAATCGCGCACACCCGGCTAGACTTCATGTCGACGGACGAGGCGTCTTGAGCGCCTATCTGTGGCCGGAACACCAGAGCTTGCGACGCTGAACTCCGGTCAGGAAAAAAGCCATGCGGGCTTTGCCATCCGGAGGTCGACGCCCGCCGCAGTGAGTGCGCCATCGCCGGCTCCCTCAAGTCTATCGAGGCGAATGAGCGCGAAGCCATTGTGACCGGTCACGGAGGTTAGTTCGCCGATGTTTTTTTCTCCTGCCATGATGACCGTCCCAGGCGTTGGCAAGTCCACGCCAGCCGAAACAGCAAGCAGCCGCTTGCGGGCGGTTCCCCGATGCTTCATACGCGCGGTGAGTTCCTGGCCGACATAGCAGCCTTTGGTGAAGCTGACGGCATGGAGCTGCTCAAGATCGCCATCCAAGGCGAATATGGCATCCGAGCCAAAATCGACGCCCTCCGGAACGCCGAGAGCGCGGCGATGGGCATGATAGGATCCGGCAGCGCCCACGCCCGGCGGGGTCTCTGCCTCGGCGATGATGGCCCTGGTGCCCAGCTGCGGCAGGCGCGGATCGGCGAAGGAAATTCCCGGAAGGGCCTCTCCGTGCCAGGCGGCGAGCACCTTGAGCTGAGGTCGCAGCTCGATCTGCACCTTGGCGCGCAGACGGTACATGGTCAGCCTGCGCACGAGCCCGTCAGCCCTGCTCCCTGGACAGTCCAGGAGCACCGCACCATCACCCTCGACCATCAGAAAGTCGAACAGGATCTTGCCCTGGGGAGTGAGCAGCGCCGCATAGAGCGCACAAGCCGGTGAGAGCTGCTCTATGTCATTGGTTATAAGCCCCTGCAGCAGGCTGCGGGCATCGGCCCCGGCGACTGCGATGACGGAGCGATCTTCAAGAAGCGCAATCATGGTACAAGAGGTAATGCCTAAGGGCGGACTTGCCAAGCGTGCTTGACATCACGCTGAGGGCGCAGGATGCATGGGTTCCAGAAAGCCAAAGGCGGCCCCTGTGCGTCACTCCGATCAATGGCAGCCGACCAAGGTTCGGCTTTCAGGTTCCGGTCGACCGCGGGTGCCAGGTCGCCGCGGCGCTTTGGCGCCAGGTTCAACCGGTGTCGCCCTGATGCTCGCCCGATGGTATGCGACCATGCTGCCGCGTTATGCGCATGGCACGCTTTTGGACCTTGGCTGCGGGGAGGTTCCATATTACCAGCTTTATCGTGCGCACGTCCGGGAGATCCTGTGCACCGACTGGACAAAATCGCTGCATGCGACGACGCATTTGGACTTTGTATCAGATCTCGAGACGCATGTGCCTCTTGCCGACGCGTCGGTCGACACCGTGATTCTGGCCGATGTGCTCGAACATGTTTATCAACCCAAACATGTGATCGCGGAAATCTATCGTATCTTGCGTCCGGGAGGAGTTGCCTTCATCCACGCACCACTGCTCTACGTGGTGCATGAAGCACCCCATGATTATTTCCGCTATACCCAGTTTGGTATGAGCCGAATGGCAGAGGAGGTTGGCTTTACGATCGAGTCGCTCACTCCTTTAGGGGGGAAGTTCATTGCACTGGCTGATCTTCTGGGCAAACTGCTGCAAGGTGCGAGTCTCATTGCCGGTGCGTTATGGGCCCGCGGATTGCAGCGGATAGCGCTGGCGGTGTCCGCCGATCCACCGGTAAGCAAAAAGTTTCCCATCGAAATCGCTGCCGTGCTCAGGAGAGTTTCATGACAGATTGCTTTGACCTGGTTATTCATGGTGGCATGGTAGCAACACCTGGCGGAATTGTCGCCGCCGATATTGGCGTGATAGGCGGACGCATTGCCGAGATTGGCTCGCTCGGAACGGCGAAGGCGATGCATCGCTACGATGCATCGGGATTGCATGTGTTACCTGGAGTGATTGACAGTCAGTGTCATTTCCGTGAGCCCGGTAACGAACACAAGGAAGATCTCGAATCCGGTAGCCGAGCAGCTGTTCTTGGCGGGGTCACGGCGGTCTTTGAAATGCCCAATACCAGCCCGCCAACAACCACGCGTGCAGCCCTTGATGACAAGCTCGCACGGGCCCGCGAACGCATGCATTGTGACTATGCATTCTATATCGGCGCTTCGCCCGCCAATATTGGAGCGCTGTCGGCGTTAGAGCAGGTGCCAGGTACCGCCGGCGTGAAAGCGTTTCTGGGATCATCGACCGGAACGCTTCTGCTCGATCGTGAGGAGGATATTTTAGCTGCTCTGAAAGCCGGGCATCGGCGCATGGCGGTTCACTCCGAAGATGAATCCCGGCTCAATGAACGCAAGTCCCTGCGTGTTCCCGACGATCCGCGCTCACATCCACTATGGCGCGACGTTGAGGTGGCCCGCCGCTCTACCGAGCGGGTCCTTGGCCTTGCGCGCAGGGTGGGACGGCGTGTGCACATCCTGCACGTCACCACTGAAGAAGAGATAGAGCTTCTGGCACAGGCGCGCGATGTTGCCAGTGTCGAGACAACACCACAACATCTCACACTTGCTGCCCCGGAGTGCTATGAGCGCCTCGGCACCTACGCCCAGATGAACCCACCCATCCGCGAGTCCCGTCATCGTGAGGCACTCTGGCGCGCGGTGGCGCAGGGCGTTGTGGATGTAATTGGCTCCGATCATGCGCCCCATACCCGGGCCGAAAAAGACAAATCCTATCCCGACACGCCGTCTGGTATGCCGGGTGTACAGACGCTGGTGACGATCCTGTTGGACCACGTCCATGCGGGAAGGCTGTCCCTGGAGCGTTTCGTCGACATCACCAGCACTGGTGCGGCGCGTATTTTTGGGATCGTCGGCAAGGGCCGCATCGTACGCGGCTACGACGCGGATTTTAGCATTGTTGACCTGAAGGCCAAGAAGCGGATTGAGAATTCATGGATCGCAAGCAAATGCGGCTGGACGCCGTTTGACGGAATGCAGACAACGGGATGGGCTGTCGCCACGATCATCCGCGGCCGGATCGTCATGCGCGACGGAGCCCTGCTGCTCGGCGGCGCGGGTGCGCCGATACGCTTCCTTGAGACCCTGGAGCCCCAAGGCGCATAACGGAGCGGATGCCCGCTGCCCCTTTAATTCAGCGAGTACTCACCGTCCGCAAGTTTGAGTTCGCTGGGGCCGATCAAGCCTCGTGCGGCAACGCGTACCGAGTGCAGTTTGCCATCGATGTGGTCACACCAGAAATGAAGGAATCTGTTGAGAACCGGAAAACTTGGCGCCTGGTCGAATTCCTGCCAGATGAAGCTTTGCAGTACGGCTGGGTGATCCGGCAGGTGATAGAGAATCTCCGCGGTCGTCAGACTGTAACCGCGTAAGGACGCTTCGAATGTACGCATCGACACCTCGCAGTTTGCTTGCGACCGATGGCTCCATGCATCGGCGCGCTTATTTCAATCATGCCCCGATTTGTGTAACTAAATGCTTGCGCAGCAGATCCGCTGCTGTCGAGTCTTGACAGACGCAAAAGAACGCTGAAAAGGCCGATTCAGACCCTATCTTGACCTTCGCGACAAATTGCGTTGCCCTGCCGACCACGATTTAGCAGCACTCGAACAAAGGAAGTGCCATGAGCGATAAATTCCGCGCCCTATTAATCGAGAAGTCCGGGGACACGCAAAGCGTGTCGGAACGGGAACTGAGCCGCAGCGATCTCATGGACGGAGATGTCACGGTTTTGGTGTCCCATTCGACCATGAACTACAAGGATGGGCTTGCGCTGAGCGGGCGCTCTCCGGTAGTCCGCCGTTTTCCGATGATTCCCGGAATTGATCTTGCAGGAACCGTGGAAAGCTCAACCCACCCGCAGTTTCGCCCCGGCGACAAGGTGCTGTTGAATGGCTTTGGTTTGGGGGAGACGCATTTTGGTGGCTATAGCCAGGTGGCGCGGGTGCGGGGAGACTGGCTCGTCAAGCTGCCGCAGGCATTCACCCCGGCCCAGGCCATGGCAATCGGCACTGCGGGCTACACCGCCATGCTGGCACTTTTGGCCCTGGAGGGTGCAGGCATCCGTCCGCAGATGGGGCCAGCGCTGGTGACCGGGGCAACGGGGGGAGTAGGCTCAGTGGCAGTGGCATTACTGGCGGCACGAGGATTTGAGGTCCACGCCGTAACCGGTAAGGCCAAGGAAGAGGGCTATCTGCGGGGCCTTGGCGCGCAAGTTATCCTACCACGGGAGGAGCTCTCAGGAGCGGCGCGCCCGCTGGCCAAGGAGCGCTGGGCTGCAGCTATCGACAGTGTTGGTTCCACCACACTGGCCAATGTTCTGGCCTCGATCCGCTACGGTGGGGCGGTCGCAGCATGCGGCCTGGCCCAGGGGATGGATCTTCCGACATCGGTTGCGCCATTCATCCTGCGCGGTGTTTCGCTGCATGGCATCGAATCGGTTCACATGGCTATGGAACGACGCCAGCTCGCATGGAAGCGCCTGGCCGAGGATCTGGATCGAGCCAAACTCGATGCCATGACCCGGAATATCGGTCTTGGCGATGTCGTGGCAGCGGGTAATGAAATCCTGGCCGGTCAGGTGCGGGGCCGTATCGTAGTCCAGCTCGCCGTCTGAGGCAGCGGACGGCAGGGGGAGCGCCACCAGGAATGGATTTTCTTATCCTTATCGGCTCAGGGATTTTGATCGGGCTGATCCTTGCTGCGCCGGTAGGACCGGTGAACCTCATTTGCATTCGCAGGGCATTGCAATATGGGCCGGTCAACGGCTTCGTCTCTGGTCTTGGCGCGGCAATGGGGGATGGCTTTTTTGCCGCCATTTCGGCCTTTGGCGTAACTGTGGTGGCTCGGCTGATCGAGGGCTTTTCCACACCGCTGCAGGTTGGTGGCGGGGTGTTGTTGCTGGCATTTGGCTTGCACACCTATCTGTCCCAGCCGCCGGCGTCCAAAGATGACGACCAGTCGCTCCCGCGCGAGGCGGCGCTGCCGTCCTCGCTGGTGCGAGCCATGGCTTCAACCTTTGCTTTGACCGTAACCAATCCGGCAACACTCTTTGGCGTTGCCGCCTTGTTTGCAAGCCTGGGCGGGCTGGCCGGGGAGGGCGCGAGCTACCTCGATGCCGCGGTGGTGGTGGGTGGCGTAATGGCGGGCTCAACTCTGTGGTGGTTCACGTTAACCGCTATTATCGGACTGTTTCATGCCCGTATTGATGGGCGCGTAATGCGCATCATCAACCATGCCAGTGGTTTTGCTGTTGCGAGCTTTGGCTTTGGCGTTCTAATCCATCTGGTGTGGAAGCTGCTCTAGGCGAAGGCACTACCATGTTGTGGCCAGCGATGCTCGCTGGCGCAGGCAGTCACGAAGTTTCCGGAAGTTCGTCCAGCAGCATCGGTCGTCTCGTGCGCCTTTGTTGGTGAGGTTGACCAACTCAGGTCGCGTCAATAAAGCCGAAGGGAGTGTTCCGTCCTGGCCTAACAGTCGAGTTGCATGCTGTATCAGCCCCATGCTTCGGACAGCAGTGCGGAGCCTCTCCGGTATACCTCTTAACGAAGGGTTCGGACGATGGCATCATTAAAGACAGGCACTCGAACTGACCCGCCGGTAACGGACATTTCTTCAACATCGCTGGCATCAAACCGGGGAGCGGCGCGCCAGACCAGCGCAGAGTTCATTGCGGCATAAAGAACTCGTTCGGCAGGGCGCCCACCCTTTTTGGCAGGACTGTCGCTTGCATGACCCATCAACCGGTGGCTCTGTGATCAACATGAATGAGCAGAAAGTTCGACGTGGTGCCAGTAGTGTCAGATATTTCTTCTCACAAGATGACCAAACTTCCTGCTGGCACTGCAGATTTGTAGAAATTGACCACTGAACTACACGCAAAAGGCAGGACCGGCGCCGGCAGGATAATTTGACCAGATACGCTGGCCAGGGATACGGGATTTAATAATTACATAAATCAGAAGATTGTTACGTTTGGCGCGCAACATTCGGGTGTCAACGCCGTTCCCGCCGCATCGCTCCTTCAGGCTTTTTCCAGTCGTGTAATGGTGTTACGTTCCACAATCATTGGGGCGTACGGAAAATGTCGAGCGGGGGCAGTTTCGACGATTTAGCTTTAGACTATATCGTGCTGGGCGCGGGAGCTGTGGTGCATGAGTATTATGTTCCGGCTCTTACCCAAATTGGCCGGATTAAAAATACGTGGATTTTCGATCCTAACCCGGAATCAGTAGCTGCGCTTAAAAAGTCCTTCCCGGACATCCGATGTGAGGAGGGTGACCCCACTCACATATTATCTACCGCGCGTCCCCACTCAGAGATGAGGCGGTCAGCCTTGATCGTGGTATCGCCGAATATTACGCACAAATTCCTCGCTGCCCGTGGGCTGGAGGATGGATTTAATGTTCTGTGTGAGAAGCCGCTTGCCCTGACGACGAAGGATTGCTCCGAACTGAAGAATTTGGCCGAGAGCTTCCCTCGGAAACTCAAGGTCGCCATGTCGCGTCGCTATTTGCCATCCTTAATGTTGGCTCGTGATATAATTGCTTCGGGCGAATATGGCCCTGTGAAAAGCATAGGTGTGCATGATTGTACGCCATTTCTCTGGCGACCCCGCTCATTCTCGTTTTTCTCTAGTGACGCCGGCGGTGTTTTAGCGGATATGGGTGTCCACTATCTCGATTATCTTGATACGATCGTGGGTCCACTCGAACCGGTTAGCTATCAAGACGATGCCAGAGGTGGAAACGAATCCAGCTTGAAGTATAATTTGCGGGCCGGGCCAGTGATGATTGAGATGCGACTATCTCGAATTCATCAGACGGGCGCCTATATTGATATAATTTGCGCGCGCGTGCACATCCTTATAGATAAATCTTGCGAGAACAAAATTGTAGTGACGCCTTCCGGGCGACCCGCGAGAAACATCGCTGTTGATCATCCTTTCGATAATCCGGCATGGCCTGCAAATTTTCATGGCAGCTTCTGTCAAATGATTTCCGATTTTGAGCGAGCTGTGGCTGACCAACCAAGCTGCATCGCCGATGCTACCGATGCCGAGCGGACCACAGCGCTAATAGAGTGGGCATATTCGTGCCGCAACGGGCAGGGGGTGGTACCGCGACGAAGTCTACCGCTGCAGAAAGGTTGCCAGAAGGACCTGGTCACCGGTGGAACCGGATTTATTGGCGGGCACTAGATCGATCGACTGAGCGATAAAGTTCTAGATATACGGGTGACGGCGCGCTCGCCCGCGAGTTGCGCCAACGTTTCACGCTTTCCAGTCGAAATTGTGCCAGTTAATTTTCTCGATCAAACTTCAACGCGAGCTGCCGTTGAAGGTGCGCGTGTTGTTTACCATCTGGCGTATGGAAACGACGGACCCAACCGGGCAGCAATCACAATTGAAGGGACTCGCAACATCGTAGAGGCCGCAACCGCCGCAGGCGTCGAGTGTGTGGTTATACTAAGCACGATGTATGTCTTCGGATTTCCTGACGATAAGACGACAGTCGACGAGAGCTTCCCGTATCGGCCATATGGCGGAGAATATACCCGCAGTGAGGCAAAGATGGAACGCTGGGTGCTTGAGCGTGCGAAATCCTCATTGCCGACCCGTGTTGTGGTACTTAACCCGACTTGCGTCTATGGACCAGGTGGTGGCGCCTATACTTGCCTTCCCGTCGACTTGTCCCGAAAGGGCCAATTCTGCTGGATCGAAAACGGGACGGGTTTAGCCAATTACACCTATGTCGGCAACGTTGTAGACGCGATTATGGCCGCGGTTGATTTACCTTCCGCACATAGACATCGCGTTATCATCAACGATGGCGCTGTCACTTGGCGCGAGTTTATTAGCCCACTCGTTGAAGCGGTGGCTGGAGACATTCCCAGCTATTCACCGCGTGAGCTGGCCCGTCTACCCCGGTTTGGTGGCCCTTTCAAATTGCGAGACCTCATGCGGGCAGCAGCTTCGGCAGCTGAAGTTCGCAATGTCGCCAAACGTAGCCCGCGGATTCGTGCCGCCTTCGCTTTAGCAAACCGGCTGTGGCCCCGACCGCCTATGGGAAGTAGCGTGAATTTTTTGGAAGATGAGGGGCGGCCGTTTGCGCCCCGGGGGGATCCACCCGAGTGGTTGGGTGATTTGTACGGAACTGCTCGCGTGAAGTTCTCGTCTGCAAAGGCCCAGAATTGCTTGAATTGGTCTCCCCGCATTGACCTTGCCGCGGGGCAAGCCTTGACAATCGCGTGGCTGGTCGAGAACGGACGGCTACCGCGCAGCGGTGTGTGGTCATAGACGAACTCATCGGGCCGAAACGGATATTTTCAATGATATCCCGTCGGGTCTCGCGGTTCAAAGTCCTTCTCTTTGTTTGCTCATCGCGCACCTAACGGGGTGACGAAGAGTGAGCTAAATCTTTTTGAAGGCTCCGCGGCCACAGATGCGACGCGGGAGAAAGCAGAGCGTGTTTGCAAATTCAGGGTGTTGCGTACACTCTGACGGCACATCAAGGCAGAGGGACAGCAGGTGGCGGGCGAGGGCAGATCAGAACTGGGAACATCGTTACAGGCCCGCGTGGAACCGGATACCCGTCTGGGACGACGGATGATTATGCTGGGTACAGGCGGTTTTCTGGCCGCGGCCACCACGGGGGCATTGCAGGCGGTCTCTGTGCCCTCGGGCGCTGAACCGCGCTGGGTGCCACAGTTCGAAGCCGCTGATCGCTGGCTTGACCTGCCGCACACGCGACACCGCATGGTATTCGATGTACTGACCACCAAGGGCGCGATGGCAGCTCTCGAGTTTGCCGATAATTTTTTTGCGGCGAACGCGTCCGCCTATGACCTGCTACCAAGCGCGCTGGGCGTGGTCATCGTTCTGCGGCACATGGCGACGTCATTTGGGTATAATGATCGCGTCTGATCAAAGTACGGGGCGGCAATTGCTCAGAAACTGGAATTCAATGCAAAAACTGCGATCGAGGCTGTTCACAGAAATCCGCTCAACGCGAGACCGAATTCAGCGGCTGTAAAAAATCACGCCCCGACACTGACATCTCTTGCGCAAAAAAGGGGTCCGCTTTGCCATCTGCGGCATGGCTACGGCGGGGATCGCGGGTATGGTAGCAAAGCTCGTGGGCGGCAACGTCGGGGATATCCATCACGAGTTTGCTACGAACCTGATTGACAGCGCGTTCATGGTCCCAGCCGGAATTGTTGTCGTCAATCGCGCACAAGAGCATGGCTATGCTCTGGCCTATGTAGGTTACGGGCAACTTCTGCTTAATGTGACGGATGGAGCTCGTGGTTGCGTATAATTGCGACCAGTTTTTGCAGATCTGCAAAGTCAATAGCGCCTGGAACGAATAGGTCCCCCACAATCAGTCCGGGCGTACCTTCAAGTCCGAGTCCTCGGGCTTCTGCGCGAATGCGCGCAAGTTCGCCGTTAATGGCACCATTATGAGCCTTCATGTCTGCATTCAGAAGCTTGAGATTGATGCCAGCGTGACGCAACGCGCGACGAACTTGCTGCACGCTACTCAAGCGATCGGGCGTAGAAAGGAGCGCCTGGTGGGCGACGAGATACTTGCCCTGATACTGTGCCGCCAAAGCTGCCCGCGCCGCATAGGTTGAAACCGGACCAAAGATCGGCCAATCCTTGAACAGAACCCGCACGTCTGGATCAGTCTTGACCAAACGCTGAAAATCAGGGGCCATTACCCGACAATAGGGGCAGTTGTAGTCCATATATTCTACCAGGGTGACTTTGGCCCGCGTTGAGCCAAGCCCCGGCATCTGCGGGGGAGCGAGAATCTGCGCCATACCGGCCGCGCTCACCTGTTCCACCGCCTGACGCTGCGCGGTAGCACCGGCCGGGGCGGACATAAGAAACACGCCTATAAGAAGTATGACCAGAACGCGCAAAAAAATCTCCACCCACGGACGTGGTTGAGCACGTGATATACCGTTGCAAGGGTACGGCGACACCAAAACCAGATCAGGTATCAATAAAATTCAAAACACCACATAGCCACCATCGATCACGAAAGTGTCGGCAGTGTGATAGCGCGAGGCGTCGGAGGCGAGATAAACCGCGATGCCGGAAAAGTCCTCCGGTTGGCCCCAGCGCCGCATCGGAACTCGCGGTATGACCTTTTCGGAGAAAACTGGATTATTCTGGGCGCCCTCGGTCATTTCGGTAGCGATCCAGCCCGGCGCAATTGAGTTGACCCGGATGCCATGGCGCGCCAGTTCCACGGCGAGAGCGCGCACCATCGACAACACGGCACCCTTTGAGGCGCCATAGGCAGCATTGCGGGCCGCACCTTCAATCCCTGCAGTCGAGGCCACCGCAATCATGGATCCTCCGGGGTCCCCGGTCTTGGCCCGCGCCGTCATGTGACGGGCGGCTTCTCGAAACGTCCAGAATACCCCGTCTTCATTGACCGAGTGAACCTTTCTAAAGAGCTCTGTGGTCATTTCCGTGATCGGTGCACCGCCGCCTATGCCGGCATTGGCGATCACGCAGTCCAGGCGGCCGAAGTTCTCGACCGCAGCCTGGATGCCGGCACATACCTCATTTTCCTTGGAAACATCGACCCGGCGCGCTTCAGCCTTGCGCCCATAGCCGCGCAGCTTCTCAAGGGCCTTGGCGTTTTTGGCTTCATTGAGACCCCAGATCTCGACATCTGCGCCGGCGGCTGCCAACCCTTCAGCCATCCCAAGGCCGATCCCACCATTGCCACCGGTTACGAGCGCGCACTTGCCGCGCAAATCAAATGGTTTGAACATGATCCATCTCCCATGCGTCTGGCGATGAGGCTAGAGGGGCCGGTGGCTGTCGTCCAGCGCGCCGGGCCAATGACGCCGGCTTTTAGTGTGGCAGCGCGCGACCCAGATGCAGCTGGGCGCTGGTGTGGATCATGCGAAGGGTCTCCTGCCAGAGTTCCCGCGGCAATTTATCGAGCTCAAACCAGGTTGCGTCCATGGCATCGCTGGCGGCCACTGCCGTACCCGCGACAGCCCGGACGCCATAATCGATCAGGACATAGTGTCCGGCGCCGCCAAGGGAGGCGGCATCGACGATTTCGGCGACGCCTGCAAGCCCCAGGATTTCGACCTCGAGACCGGTTTCTTCTCGGATTTCGCGCCTTAGGGCGTCTTCGAGGCGCTCTCCACGCTCAACCCGTCCCCCTGGCAGGCTCCAGTGCCCAGCCCGAGGGGGATTACGGCGCCGGATGAGCAGGACCTGGCCTTGCCGGTTCCAAATGACACCGGCCACACCCACGGTGATCGTGGCTGGCGGGGGTGCGGTCATGCACATCTCCTGTTGCTACCGGGCGCTTGGAGCGGTTGTATCTAGGATTTGCCCCGAAACGCGATTATTGGTGCTGTCGGCGCGGTTGGCCCAAGATTTGCCATTGCCGCGCAGCAAGACTATTCGAGAATGAACGGGACACAAGGAAGGGACTGGCCCATGAGGGGTGCGACAGCGTGGCTTGGACTTCTTGGCTTGGCGTTCATGCTGGCGGTTGTGCCCGCGAGCGCGGCCGTTTCTTCCTCATTGGGCGCTGCCGCCAATGCAGCATTCATAAAGTCGTTTGCGGCACAAAAAGGTGTCTATGTCACCAATAGCGGGGTAGAGATCAAGGTATTACACAACGGCTTTGGCAAACGTCCCACTGCGACTGATAGGGTCATCGTGAATTACACCGGCAAACTGATCAATGGTGAGGTGTTCGATGAAACCGAGCCAGGACTGCCAGCGACGTTCACAGTTGACGAGTTGATTCCGGGATGGACCGAGGCGCTGCAGAGGATGCGTGAAGGTGACCATTGGGAAATCGTGATCCCTGCCCATTTGGCCTATGGCGTGCGCGGTGCTGGCAGCGCCGTGCCACCAAACCAAACCCTGGTCTTTGATTTAACGCTGCTGAAGGTGTTGCCACCTGAGCAGCATTCTGGCGGCCACTCCGGCGGTCAGTAGGCGCCGGATTTTTTGCGGATCATGCCTACGCAGCTGAGGCATAAGCATGATCGGCGCCAGTTGAAGGAATGAACCGTCGATGCTGCGACGCTGGTTTGCCAGGCTGCCTGGAGGTGCATTGCGCATTGCCGTCGCACTTGCACTTGTGGTCAGTGCGTCATTCCTGTTCTGGGCAAGCCGCGACTACGAGGTGATCGCACCGGACTGGGACGGGCAGGTACGGGGCATCGCCTATAATCCGTCGCATTCCTTTACCTTACATCAGGCCGAGCATGTCTCTGCGCGGCGTATCAATCGAGATATGGCGCAGCTGTCCACCATTACTGCGCATATCCGCACCTATACGGTCGCAGGAGGTATGGCGCTCGTACCGGAAATCGCCCGCCGCTATGGCATCACTGTTTCGTTGGGTATCTGGATCGGGCCGGACCTCGCGGCCAACCAGCAGCAGATCAAGCGGGGAATCAAAGTCGCGCTCGCCAATCGCCGGGTCGTAGATCGGGTATTTGTCGGCAACGAGGCTATCTTGCGGGGTGATGTGACGCCGCATCAGCTTAACGGCTATATCCGCGAGGTACGGGCAGCACTTCCTAACCGTATCAAGGTTTCGACCGCTGAGCCATGGTCAACCTGGCTCCTTAATCCGGATCTCGGACGCTACGTGGACTTCATCACCATCCATTTGCTTCCCTACTGGGAAGGCGTCGATGTCCATGGAGCGCTGGTGTTCGATGAACATGCCTATGACCACATCCGTCAGGAATTTCCCGACAAACCAATCGTCATTGGCGAAACGGGATGGCCGTCAGAAGGACGGACGCGTTTGGCCGCAGAGGCATCCTTGGCCAATCAGGCCTGGTATATCCGCAACTTCGTACAATTAGCCCTGAAAAAGGGTTACGACTATTACTTGATGGAGGCGTATGACCAGCCTTGGAAATACGCCAATGAAGGCGCTGTCGGCGCCTATTGGGGCATGTTCGATGCCACCGGCCATCCCAAATATCCCATGCAGGGCATGCTACGTAGCTTTCCGCAATGGCGCAGCTATTCGCTTGGTGCTGCTATACTGACCTTGCTGCTTGGCCTGATGATCCTGGGTCGAATGCCACGGGTACGCCAGCCCGGTTACCTCGTGATGGGCGGTCTTGTTGCCCTGATCACAACGGGGCTGCTGTTCCTTATCGAAGCTACCAGCCTCGAATATATTGAACCAGGTGATCTGGCGATGATTGTTGCCATGATTCCGCTCGTAATACTGGCCTGCATTGTCATCATCACGGAAGGGATTGAACTCGCGGCCAGCTTATGGCGGGTCGAGCGCAGGGCGCTTCTGGCCGCCCTTCCCGCTGAGCCACCCCGGGTATCGATACACGTTCCCTGCTATAATGAGCCACCGGCGATGGTGATTGAAACCCTCGACGCGCTGGTTCAGCTCGATTACGAAAATTTTGAAGTCATCGTACTGGACAATAATACTCCCGAAGAGGCCACATGGCGGCCGGTTGCCAAACACTGTGAGACCCTCGGTTCGCGGTTCCACTTTTTCCACATCGACAATTTGAAAGGCTTTAAGGCCGGTGCGCTCAACCGCGCGCTTGAGCTGACCGATTCAGCTGCCAGCTATGTCGCAGTCATCGATAGCGACTACAAGGTTGAGCCCTTCTGGCTACGGCGGGCCATACCGTATTTTGCTAGCGAAGACATTGTCCTGGTCCAAGGTCCTCAGGACTATCGCGATGCGGCTTCATCGACCTTCAAGAAACTTTGCTTCGAAGAATATCGCGGCTTTTTCCAGATCGGCATGGTAGAGCGCAACGAACATGATGCCATTATTCAGCATGGTACCATGACCATCGTGCGCAAGGATGCGCTGGTCGGGGTAGGGGGATGGAGTGAGTGGTGCATTACCGAAGATACCGAGTTGGGTTTGCGCCTGTTTGAAGCTGGCTATAGCGCCGCCTATCTGCCGGACAGCATGGGGAAGGGGCTGACCCCGGACACTCTGGCAGCATTCATGAGCCAGCGCTATCGCTGGGTTTATGGCGCGATGCAAATCATGAAGCGCCACGCCCGCGCCATTTTCCTTGGGCGTACGCGCCTTTCGTGGGCGCAACGATACCAGTTCCTGTCTGGGTGGCTGCCTTGGATTTCTGATGGGCTGAGCCTTATCGTCACTCTTTTTGCCCTTTTGTGGACATTCTTGATGGCGGTCAGTCCTGGATATTTTGACGTCCCCATGGCGACATTGTCGGCTGCAGCGCTGGCCCTGTTCGCGGCCAAAAGTCTGAAAACGCTGCTGCTCTATCCCCAGAAAGTCGGATCCGGCATCATAGGTGCGCTCATGGCATCAACAGCGGGTCTTGCGCTTACGCATACATGTGGCAAAGCGGTGATTGCCGGCGTGTTCACCTCCAGAAAGCCGTTCTTGCGGACACCCAAATGTGAGGACCCGGCAGCGATAGGGCAGGTATTGCGTCAATGCTGGCAGGAATGCCTGCTGTTGACAGCGCTATTAAGCGGGATCGCGTCAATGATTCTGGTGACCATGCCCCAGAGCATGCGCGGCTTCGATGATCCGGCGTCAGTGTTGTGGACCATCATGCTGACGATCCAGTCGCTGCCTTACCTTGCTACTGTGGTGACTGCCGCGATAAGCGCCTGGTCGTATAGCCAGCCTGGCCGTAAGGAAACCCGAACTTTGGACACCTCGGAACTTGCCGAAGCTGCATGAAAGGCCGAATATAATGTAGGCGTTAAAGAGGCAGCACCTTTCCCGGATTAAGGATGTTATTGGGATCTAAACTGCGCTTTAGGAGCGCCATGGTGGCAAGTTCAGCCGGTGACTTGTAACGGGTAATCTCCAAGGCCTTCATTACGCCCAGGCCATGCTCCGCGCTAATCGAACCACCAAATTCGGCTACGATGTCGTGCACAACCCGGCTGATTTCCTCCCACCGGGCTAAAAATGCGCCGCTGTCGGCACCTTGGGGTACCGAGAGGTTGAAGTGCAGATTGCCATCTCCGATATGGCCGAAGGGGACGGGTCGGATTCCTGGCACCAGCGCCTGTACAGCAGCTTCGGCCCGCTCCAGAAATGCTGGTATCCGGGAAAGCGGCACCGACACATCGTGTTTGATGGAGCCCCCCTCGAATTTTTGTGCTTCGGACATGTCCTCCCGCAGCCGCCACAGCGCCGATCGCTGTGCTTCACTTTCAGCAAACACGGCATCTTCAACGAGGTGCATCTGTGATGCCACGACCAGCGCGGTTTCAATGCTTTCACGCAGAGGAACCAGGGCGCCAGCTTGGGCGTCGACGAGTACATACCAACCATGTGGTGCGGAAAGTGGATCGCGCACACCCGCCATGTGCCGCAGCACGAATTCCAGTCCAGTGCGGGGCATGATCTCAAATGCTGTGATGAGTCCGCCAGTAGCGGCATTGAGGCGATGAAGGAGCGTGACCGCGGCAGCTGGATCCGGTACGGCGAAAAAGGCCGTCACGTGCTGTTCTGGCATGGGATAGAGTTTGAGCACGGCCGCAGTGATAATGCCAAGTGTGCCTTCTGCACCGATGAACAGATGTTTGAGATCGTAACCGGTATTGTCCTTGCGCAGGCTGCGAAGCATGTCGAGCACGGTTCCGTTGGCAAGCACCGCTTCAATACCAAGTACCTGCTCTCGGGCATTGCCGTAGCGCAGCACGTTGACACCACCGGCGTTAGTCGAAAGATTGCCACCTATTGTGCAGCTGCCCTCGGATGCCAGACTGAGCGGAAAATAGCATCCCACCGCTGCGGCTGCCTGCTGGAGTTCTGCGAGAATGGTGCCTGCTTCGACGGTCGCCGACATGGTTTGAGGATCGATCTGACGGATAGAGTTCATGCGGGCCAGCGACAGGATTATCTCTCCGTGAAATGGAATCTGGCCGCCTACCAGGCCAGTATTTCCGCCCTGAGGTACCACAGGTGTTTTAGTTTGATCGCACAGCGAAAGGACGGCCGCGAGCTCCTGCGTGGTCTTGGGTTTGATAAGAAGCGACGAGTGCCCATGATAGCGGCCACGCCACTCCTCCAGATGAGGTGCGATCTGCCTTGGATCTTCCGAAACTCCTTCGGCACCGAGAAGGGCTTTGAGCCGCGCAATGGTGTCGGCGGCTATCATGCTACATCCTTAGGTGCGGCCGCGCGGGCCAGACGATCATTGATCGCTTCGCCCAGTCCGTGAGCGGGGATAGGCACAACCGCGATCTGAGTCGAAACAGCGTCGGCAGCATGCAACATGGCAAAGAGATTGGCCGCAGCCTCGCGCAGATCTGCCCGCGGACTCAAGTTAAACACATGGCTTGCGCCAGAGGGAAGATCGGTCCCAAAGCCAATCAATGCCTCACCGCGCGTGACGCTACGTGCGCCAAGACGCAGCTTTGCCCTGGGCGCGTAGTGACTTGCCAGCTGACCGGGCGAAAGGATAGCCCCCTGAGCCCGCCTGAGAGGTCCGGCGATGGCTTCGAGCTCTTCGCGGGCAATGGCGCCGGGACGTAGCATGACGGGGTCCGCGCCTACACATCCGATGACGGTCGATTCAAGGCCAAGCGGGGTCGGACCTCCGTCCAGAATGAGATCCACCTGTACTCCGAGGCTTTCCGCGACGTGTTCGGCACGGGTGGGCGAGATCAATCCAGAACGATTGGCGCTGGGGGCCGCGATCGGCCGGCCGCTTCTATCGAGCAGGGCCCGAATCACGGGGGCGGACGGAACGCGCAACGCTACGGTTTCAAGACCGGCGCTGACTAGAAGTGACAGATCGATGTGTGGGCGGCGGTGTTCGACGAGAGTGAGCGCTCCCGGCCAAAAATGGACCGCGAGGCGCCGGGCAGTTTCGGAAAAAATACCCAGTTGCTCGGCCTGAGCGAGGTCTGCGACATGAACGATGAGCGGATTGAATGAGGGGCGGCCCTTGGCGGCAAATATGTCGGCCACCGCAGTATCATTGCTCGCGTCCGCACCGAGCCCATAAACGGTCTCGGTCGGAAATGCGACGAGCCGACCTGCACGCAGCAGTTCAGCGGCCCTCGCTATAGTAGCGCGATCAGCAGCAAGTACCGGCATGGTTATGAATTTAGGCCAGCACGCGGCAAAGCGCGAGCCCGATCCTCACAGCCAGGGGACCATGCGTGCCAGCAGACCGTCGCGCCGAATGAACTGATGGTACAATGCCGCCAGGACATGGAGCACGATCAGGCCAATCATGGCCCATGCCAAGGTCACATGTACCCGGGCAAAGTTCTCGGCCAGATTATGGCGGTCCGGCGGCATCATACCCTGATAGAACCAGAACTTGGGCCAGTTGAAGAGCCCGAACCAGGACAGGGGCTTGGGAGATCCCGAACTCAGAAGCCAGCCCGCCAGGGGTGTGGCAATGATCAAAATATAGAAGAGTAGGTGGGTGGCGCGCGCCGCCATACGAAGAGGGGCCGCAAGACCTTCCGGAGGGGGCAGGAAGGGATTCACCAGGCGCCAAATCACGCGCAGGACGCTTACCGCGAGCACAGTCAGGCCTACCGATTCGTGAAGGCCAAGAAGAGCTGCCCTCATCGGATCATGGTGAGAAAAGTCGCCCATGGTCAGTCCAAGGGCGATGTTGAGAAGGACCAGCGCCGCGATCAGCCAATGGAGGGCCATTGCGACCGTATCATAACGCAACTGCGCGTCATGGGGCGCCCGGCCAGCGGGGATCGTGGTCATTCTAGCCTCATACCATGTGTTGAATGTTCGAAGAGTGCATTTTAGGCGGAGGCGAGGGGGCTTGTCACCTTGGCATTTT
Source organism: Pseudomonadota bacterium (assembly GCA_021817355.1). The sequence continues at coordinate 21,767 of JAKAVI010000317.1, forward strand.
GTGATGTGCGCTTGACCAGTGTGCTCATAGCTTTTCATAGTTGCGAGGCGCAAGCTGAGGATTGTCATGACTGAAACGTCCGCCCGGACCCGCCCGGGCCAGAATCTGGACTACCCCTTTTCGGATCGCCCCGAAACTGGAACCTGCATTGAAGTCATTGCAGGGGTTTACTGGGTGCGCATGCGTCTGCCCTTTCAGCTCAACCACATCAATTTGTGGCTATTGGCAGACGGGGACGGCTGGACCGTTGTCGACACCGGTGTTCGGGATGAACCCACGGCCCAAGCCTGGACGGAGTTGTTCGATAAGGTGATGCAGGGAAAGCCCGTAAAGCGGGTGATTGTGACGCATCTGCATCCCGATCATGTTGGCATGGCCGGATGGTTGGTCCGCCGCTTTGGCTGCATGTTATGGATGAGCCGTACCGATTATCTCTTGTGCCGCAATTTATGTTTCGATACCGGACTCGAGGCACCCGAGGAAGGCATCCGGTTCTATAAGGCTGCGGGCTTTCCCGAGGATGCGCTGGAGCAGTATCGCACGCGTTTTGGCGGCTTCGGCAAAGGCGTTTATCGCCTGCCCAATTCCTACCACCGCATCATTGATGGTGATCAGATCAAAATCGGCGAATACTCGTGGGACGTTGTCGTAGGACGCGGACATGCCCCTGAGCATGTTTGTCTGTGGTGCAAGGAAGCCGGCGTATTTATTTCGGGGGATCAGATTTTGCCCCGCATTTCTTCCAATGTTTCCCTGTTTCCCACCGAGCCCGATGCCAATCCGCTTCAGGATTGGCTCGATTCCTGTGTCAAGCTTGAAGACCTAGTTGCCGATGATGTACTCATTTTACCCTCCCACAATGAACCCTTTCGCGGCGCGCGGATGCGTTTGCGCGAGTTAATCGAGGGACACGAATCCAGCCTCTCGACGCTGCACGCACTGTGTAGAGAGCCAAAGCGCGCGGTCGACTGTTTTCCGGCACTGTTTCGAAGTCGTATTACTGCCGGAAATTTTGGCATGGCCACAGGTGAAAGCCTGGCCCACCTCAGCTGTCTGATCGAACGCGGCAGGATGCAGCGCGAACGGGATAAGGACGGGGTAGACTGGTACAGCAGTCTCGGTTGAGTCAGACAGGCGCGGCTCGCCCGCAAGTCCCCAACCTGATACTGCGGACCTGTCATCCCGTCAGCGCGGCGGTGCCTTTGGTATGACCTCTGCTTGAAGGGAAGTCGAGGGAATATTTACGCCAGATACATCGCGAAACTGCACCACATGCTGAGGGTAAGGAATCGTGATTCCGGCCGTGTCGAGTGCAAGCTTTACCTTCTTTTGCAGGTCGTAGAGCACGGACCAGTAGTCCGATGTTGCAGTCCAGCAGCGTACAATGATGTCAACCGATGATGCCCCCAGAGCACCGACAGGCGTGGCAGGCGGCGGATCATGCAAGATGCGTGGATCGGATTTGAGCAGATCAAGAATGATTGCCTGGGCCTTTTCTATATCGTCCCCATAATCGACGCCAACCGTAAAATTTATCCGGCGTGTCGGCTCACGGGAATAGTTGATGATTGTACTGGAAAAAATCTTGGAATTAGGCACCGAGATATAAATCAGGTCAGCATCGATCAGCACGGTGGTAAAGAGACCAATTTCCCGCACCGTTCCTCCTGTATCAGCGGCACTGATGTAGTCGCCGACCCGGAAGGGGCGTAGAAATAGAAGCATTGCTCCAGCGGCGACATTCGAAAGTGTTCCCTGCAGAGCAAGACCAATAGCAAGACCGGCTGCGCCCAATACGGCAATAAGGCTTGTAGTCTGTACACCGAAGCGGCCCAGTACGGCGATCAGCGTTACCGCAATGATGCTATAGCGGACGGTGGTCGTGGAAACCGGGACCAGCGTGGCATCAATACGCCGGCTGTGGGTCAGTGTACGTTCAAGCCAACGACCCACCCATCGCGCGAGCACGAAGCCGAAAATGAGTATAACCACGGCCGCAAAGAGGTTGCTCGCAGCGCCAACAACAAGATCCTCGAGTCGATCGGGGGTGGACAGCACTGGGGCAAGTGGCAGCGCCGCGAAAATGGCTTTTGGGGACATGGCAATCTTCCCGGGGTATGCAGCTCTTAGTTTTTGGCAGGTCGGATCATAATGGGTCTAGTCAGCCAAGCCATGCGCGGCTTGGTCATACTCGGCAATCCGCGATAATCCGTACACAGCAAAAAGCCCGGGCTGGCCCGGGCTTCAGGGCATTTCACGTTACGATCACGCCGCCTTTTTGAGCAGCACAGTCTCGACGCGCTTGATAGCCGCCTGCTCATCGATACGCTCTACCGCTGCAACCTCACGGGCCATGCGGGCAAGGGCTGCCTCATAAAGCTGCCGTTCAGAGTATGACTGCTCAGGCTGGCCTGACGCGCGATGTAGATCACGCACCACTTCCGCAATGGAAACCAAGTCACCCGAATTGATCTTGGCTTCATATTCCTGCGCCCGGCGCGACCACATGGTGCGCTTTACTCGGGCCCGCCCCTTAAGGGTATTCAGCGCGGTCGCAACCACATCCGGGGACGACAACTTGCGCATGCCCACAGACTTCGCCTTGGCGACCGGCACGCGTAAGGTCATCTTGTCCTTTTCGAAGGTAATGACAAACAGCTCAAGTTTAAGGCCAGCGACCTCCTGCTCCTCGATCCGAACAATCTTGCCAACGCCGTGGGTTGGGTAAACCACGTGATCATTAGCCTTGAATTCGAGCTTCTTGTTGGAGTTGGCAGGAACTTTCTTCTTGGTTGTCGCAGCAGCGGTCGTCATATCCATCCATATCCTCGCGAATAAAAGCGCTCCGCCCGATCAGCCGCCTAACCGCTGCGAAGTGCGTCGCATTAGAAGGCGCCGCATGTTGCAGCGCAAAACGCCCCGCTTTTTCAGAAACACGGCACGCGTCGATCTGCGGTAAGTCCTGGTCTCAGGGTTCGGGGACGTCCTGAGGTCAAGCACACAAATCTAGCGGGACAGATGCCTGGGGCGCACGTATTGTGCCGGTCGGACTGCCAAATGCCAATGAAAGACGATATCACAATCCTGGCAAAAAGGGAAGGACGAATCATCGAAGCCGTTGAAAATACGGCCTTAATTATGGTCTTTCCCAAATTCCCTCAAGGATTACGGCAGCTTGGCAGCTTTGCCCATCAGAGTGGGGCGGCTCGTAACCGGCCGACTCAAGGGTCAGCTGCCCGTTCCGGGGTTCGGACTAAAGTGCGCCTCAAACTTGCCCTCTACACCGTCCCACTCCTTCGCATCTGCGGGAGGGGTGCCCTTTTGAGTGATGTTGGGCCAGGTTTTCGAATATTGCGCGTTAAGGCTCAGCCATTTTTCCAGTCCCGGCTCGGTGTCCGGCTTGATGGCTTCGGGAGGGCATTCCGGTTCACAGACGCCACAATCGATGCAGACTTCCGGATCGATCACCAGCATGTTTTCACCCTCATAGAAGCAGTCCACAGGGCAGACCTCGACGCAATCCATGAATTTGCATT
>JAKAVI010000266.1 GCA_021817355.1 Pseudomonadota bacterium
GCGGCAGGCTGGTGGACGTGCCAGCGGCCTACACCAGAAAGACCTGTTCGGCCTGCGGCCTTGTCGAGGCCGCCTCGCGGCGGGGACAGGCACGGTTTATATGCGTCGGATGCGGCCATGCCGCCAATGCCGACAGCAACGCCGCATTGAATATCCTATGGCGCGCGGACAGCGCGTTGAAGCCTATCGAGGGGAACCGTTCTAAACGACCCGGTGAAGCAGGACCCACCCCGAGGAAAGCCGCGTGAGTAGTTTACTCGGAACCCCTGCCATTCATGATGGGGAGGATATCAGATGGGTTTGTTGCGGGTTATAGTCACCGGCTTGGTTATGGAGAGTGTGCGTGAAGGACGTCAAAAAAGTCGTGCTCGCTTATTCGGGTGGGCTGGATACCTCGGTGATCCTCAAATGGCTGCAGATCGCCTATGGCGCAGAGGTGGTTACCTTCACGGCTGATCTTGGGCAGGGCGAGGAGCTGGAGCCGGCGCGCAGGAAGGCGGAGCTTCTGGGCATCAAGCCACACAATATTTTCATCGAGGATTTGCGCGAAGAATTTGTGCGCGACTATGTTTTTCCCATGTTTCGGGCGAACGCCCTGTACGAGGGCGTCTATCTGCTTGGTACTTCGATCGCCCGGCCGCTCATCGCCAAGAAGCAGATCGAGATCGCGGAAAAAGTTGGTGCCGATGCTGTGGCCCATGGCGCTACCGGAAAAGGCAATGACCAGGTTCGCTTCGAGCTTGGCTACTATGCGCTCAAACCTGACGTAAAGGTCATCGCGCCGTGGCGTGAATGGGACCTGACAAGCCGCACCAGGCTCATCGAGTTTGCCGAACAGCACCAGATTCCGATCCCGCGCGACAAGCGTGGCGAGGCACCGTTTTCGGTCGATGCCAACCTGCTGCATTCCTCCTCCGAAGGTAAGGTACTGGAAGATCCAGCCAGTGAGCCCGACAGTATCGTTTTTCAGCGGACGCTCTCGCCTGAAGAGGCACCGGACAAGCCGGTGATTGTCGAGATCGGATTCGAGAAGGGCGATGCGGTCTCGGTCGATGGCAGCAAACTTTCTCCGGCGCAGTTGCTGACGCAGCTGAATACGCTGGGCCGGGACAATGGCATCGGGCGCATCGATCTTGTCGAAAACCGCTTTGTTGGCATGAAGTCGCGCGGCGTCTACGAAACACCTGGTGGCACCATTTTGCTTGCCGCCCATCGCGCCATGGAATCGATCACCCTGGACCGTGGAGCAGGTCATCTCAAGGACGAGCTGATGCCACGCTACGCCGAGCTCATCTATAATGGCTTCTGGTTCTCGCCCGAGCGCGAAATGCTGCAGGCTGCAATCGACAAGAGCCAACATTTTGTTTCAGGTTCGGTACGCCTCAAGCTTTACAAGGGTAACGTCATCGTGATCGGGCGCAGTTCGCCTTATTCGCTCTACTCGCAGAGCCTCGTGACCTTCGAGGATGACCGGGGCGCCTATGACCAAAAGGATGCCCAGGGCTTCATTAAGCTGAATGCCCTGCGCCTTAGGACTTTGGCCATGCGACGCCGGAGGGCTGGTGAGTGAACAACGCTGAGCAGATCGAATACTGGAACGGAACCGCTGGTGAACGCTGGGCGAGCTTTCAACCGCAACTCGATGCCGCCATGGCGGCGATCACCCCCCAGGTCCTCAGCTTTGCCTTGCCGTCGGCCGGCGAGCGGGTGCTGGATGTGGGGTGTGGCTGCGGTACGACCACCTCGCTTTTGGCCCAGAGTGTGGGGCCCTCGGGGAGTGTCACCGGCGTCGACATCTCCGAACCGATGCTCAAAGTGGCCCGTTCACGCGGCATCAATGCCAATTTCCTTCTGGCTGATGCTGCGGTCCATCGCTTCAAGCCCAGCCATGATCTGATCTTCTCACGCTTTGGCGTGATGTTCTTTTCTGATCCGGCGGCGGCCTTCGCCAATCTGCGCAGCGCAGTGCGCCATGGCGGCCGCCTGGCCTTTGTCTGCTGGGGACCCATCGGGGAAAACCTCTGGGCAACGCTTCCAGTCGAGGCGGCGCGTCCCTTCCTGGCGCTTGAACCGCCGGTGGATCCTTACGCGCCTGGCCCCTTTGCCTTCGCCGACGAAAAAAGGCTGACCGGGTTGTTGCAGACTGCTGGCTGGCAACGCCCTGAGGCTACACCGCTTGTCAGCGTCATGCGCATGGGTACGACGCTTGAGGATGCCCTGGCGCAGAGCCTGCGCATTGGTCCCCTGGCGCGGGCGATCAGCGAACTTGATGCGCGCACGCGGACGCAGCTGAGCGAGGCGGTGGGCGCGGCGCTGCAACGTTATCAAACGAGCGATGGTATCGCACTGCCAGCACGCTGCTGGTTGGTATCGGCCCGCAATTAAGGTCATGGGATCGCAAAGACGGTCGGGTGCAGATCACTCGGGCCGTCTGTGCCATCTGGCTATTGGCATCTGCATGAGCAGGCGTCAGCCGGCCCCTGTCGTCCTGCACCGACAGCTATGGTAGGTCTGGGCGGCACTGTGCCTGAACTCTGGCTTTGTTGTACGAGCAAGAGTCCCACGGATATCCGGCTTCCGACGGAGGTAACCTGTGCACGACACGGCGTCTCATCAGCAATGAAGATCTGGACGCCGAAGCCGGAGGGACAGATACCGGCCTCGGCCCGGTAACCGGGAAAATCGCCTCAGTGCCGGCGGGCGGCGCGCGGTGATTGCGCTGACCAATGACAGCGCCCAAGGGCTCAGTGCCGCCATTTATAGTCAGAACGTCCGTCGCGCGCGTCCATGGCGTAGAAGATTGAAAGCGGCTCTGCCACGTCAATGGTTCGCCCCATGCATGACGGGGCGCAGATCCGGCTTGGAGCCATGAGCGAGAGAAGTTTTGCCTGGGTTGGCTCGCTGGCGGGCATCAACGCGTTTAGCGAGCGTCGCCGGGGCACCATCGACAGCCAAAAATCTCCCAGCGCTTTTGATGTGTGGGGATGAGGCTTGCCCTCAACTTCGACGGGACAGGCTAGATGTCAAGTTCGGCATTGAGGGCATTGTCCTGGATGAACTCGCGCCGCGGTTCGACCACTTCGCCCATCAACTTGGCAAAGAGATCCTCGGCTTCGTCCGCGTGTTCGATTTTGACCCTCAGCAACGTGCGGGCATTGTCGTCGAGCGTGGTTTCCCACAACTGCTCCGGGTTCATTTCGCCAAGCCCCTTGTAGCGTTGCATGGCAATGCCCTTTTTTCCCCAGGCAAAAATGGCATCGAGCAGCTGGCTGGGTGATCGCACTTCGACGCTTTCGTCTTTGCGTCTGAGTGTGCCAAAGCGCAGATATTGCGCCTGCAGTTCGTCCTTCATCTTGTCCAGCCGGCGGGCATCGGCGCTGGCGATCAGCACCCCGTCAATGGCCACGACTTCGCGAACCCCACGTAATTCACGGACGAAGCTGAGCCCGCCGTCGGTGGACGGTTCACCCTTCCAGCCCCGCTCGGTTTCGTCAGAGAGCAGGTCAAGCCTGCGGGCGATGTAATTGGCGGCTTCAATGGCCTTGGCCGGATCAACCAGTACATCCGGATTGAGGGCGCCGGCGATGGCGGCCTGTTCCAGGACAAAGCGTGGAAACTGCTGCGGAAAACCGTCGAGCGCGACTTTGACCTGACGGGCCTTGGCAACCACCTGATCCAGATCGACGCCACTGATGGTCTCTCCCGTATGCAGGGTGAGGGCAGCGCCGGAAGAGCCTTCGGCGATGAGGAAATCCTCAAGTTCATGCTCATCCTTCAGATAGCGCTCGGACTTGCCGCGCACCACCTTGTAAAGCGGAGGTTGGGCGATGAAGAGGTGACCACGTTCGATCAACGCCATCATCTGCCGATAAAAGAAGGTCAACAGCAGGGTGCGGATATGGGCACCATCGACATCGGCATCGGTCATGATGATGATCTTGTGATAGCGCAGCTTGTCCGGATTGAATTCTTCCGGCCCCACGCCTGTACCCAGCGCGGTGATGAGTGTGGCAATGGCATCTGAACCCAGCATCTTGTCGAAACGTGCCCGCTCGACATTGAGGATTTTTCCACGCAGGGGCAGTACCGCCTGATTGTTACGGTTGCGTGCCTGTTTGGCACTGCCGCCGGCGCTGTCACCCTCGACGATGAAGAGCTCGCATTTGGAAGGGTCGCGCTCCTGACAGTCGGCCAGTTTGCCGGGCAATGAGGCACTGTCGAGTGCACCCTTGCGGCGTGTCAGTTCGCGTGCCTTGCGTGCAGCTTCGCGTGCCGCTGCAGCCTCAACAACCTTGCCGACCACGGTCTTGGCGTCGACGGGATGTTCCTCGAACCAGCGCCCGATCTGATCGGCGGCCACGCTCTCGACGACCTGACGGACTTCGCTCGAAACCAGCTTGTCCTTGGTCTGGGAGGAAAATTTGGGGTCGGGTACCTTGACCGACAGCACACAGGTAAGACCCTCGCGACAGTCATCGCCCGAGATCTGGACCTTTTCCTTCTTGGCGATGCCGCTGTCCTCGGCATATTTGATCACGACGCGGGTAAGGGCAGCACGGAATCCGGCCAGATGGGTGCCGCCATCGCGCTGGGGAATGTTATTGGTGAAGCACAGCATGCTCTCATGGTAGCTGTCGTTCCACGACAGGGCCGCCTCCACGGTAAGGCCGTCGCGCTCGCCGCTAATCATAAGCGGCGCGGGAATGAGCCCGTTCTTGGCCCGGTCGAGATAGCGCACGAAGGCCTCAAGACCGCCGTCATAATGTAATTTGGATTCTTTTTTCTCGACCCCGCGCTGATCGATGA
>JAKAVI010000326.1 GCA_021817355.1 Pseudomonadota bacterium
GGGTGACCGGGTCAACCCACTGCCCGTCGATGTAAAATTTCAGCTTCTCCAACATGATGCTTTCTCCCTTTTCGGTGTGTAAAGAGCGGCCCGGGTACTATAGAGAACTTTTGCAACGGTTTAGGCAAGCGAGGGATTGAGGCTATGGATGTCCGCGGCAAGCGCATCATCGTCACCGGCGGCTTTGGCGCTCTGGGACGCTGCGTCAGCCAGGCCCTCGGCAGCGCCGGGGCCAGGCTTGGGCTGCTTGATCACGCTGCTGCACCGGGCACGCTGGATGGTACCCAGCTTCTCCTCGGCGGGGTTGATTTGAGCGATGCCTTGGCGGCCCGTGCGGCCATTGATGCGCTTGCAGCGGATCTTGGCGGTCTGGACGGCCTCGTCAACGTCGCTGGCGGCTTTCGCTGGGAAACCCTCGCTGATGGACGTGTTGAGACCTGGGATCTGCTCTATCGCATGAACGTCCGCACCTGTGTCTGTGCCTCACAGGCAGCGCTTGTGCACCTCAGCAAAGGTGGGGCCATTGTCAATGTGGCGGCCGGCGCCGCACTGCGGGCAGGGGCGGGCATGGGCCCCTATGCGGCTTCCAAAGCCGGGGTGATGCGTCTGACCGAAGCCTTGGCCGAGGAACACAAGGCCCGGATCCGCGTCAATGCGGTTCTGCCGTCGGTCATAGATACGCCCGCCAATCGTCGGGACATGCCTGAGGCTGATTTTTCCAGCTGGGTTCAGCCTGGGGAGATCGCCGCGGTGATCCAGTTTCTGTTGAGCGATGCCGCGCAGGGCGTCACCGGGGCGCTGATCAGCGTTCCAGGCCGGGTTTAAGCGCGCGCAGCCTCTTCCTGCAGGCCCTCACCAGGCGTCGATCCAGCGCAGCTTCTTGCTCGTGCGTTCGGCTTGCGGTGGCAGAGCCCGCAGCCCCGCCATGATCCAGCGTCTGGTATCGGCGGGGTCGATAACCTCATCAAATTCGAACAGGCTCGCGGCTGACAGCGCCTTGCCCCGCTCATACATGCGGGCAACCATCTCGTCATATTTGGCCTTACGCGCGGCTGGATCGCTGATGGCGGCAAGTTCGTTGCGGTAACCTAGCTTGACCGCGCCCTCAAGACCCATGCCGCCAAACTCACCGCTGGGCCAGGAGACGGTAAAGAATGGCGCAAGGAAACTGGCGCCGGCCATGGCCTGGGCTCCCAGACCATAACCCTTGCGTAAGATCACGGTGAACAAGGGGACGCTCAGATTGGCACCGATCAGAAACAGGCGCGAATTATGTCGTACAAGCGCGGTTTTTTCGGCTTCGGGTCCAACCATGTTGCCAGGCGTGTCGCACAGCATCACGATGGGCAGATCAAAGGCTTCGCACAGCTGCATGAAGCGTGCCGCCTTGTCGGCGCCATCGCGGTCGATGGCGCCACCCAGATGCGCGGGATGGTTGGCGATGATCCCGAGCGGACGCCCTTCAATGCGTCCGAGCGCCGTAACCATGCCATTGCCGAACTGTCGGCGTAGCTCAAGAACGCTGCCGCTGTCGCACATGGTGTCGATGATCGTGCGCACATCATACACCCGCAGTCGGTTTTCCGGCACGAGATGGCGCAAGGTGCGCTGGTCTGAAGCCGACCACTGCGCCAGCGGGCCCTGGAAATAGGCCAGGTATTTCTTGGCAACGCTGGTGGCTTCGCTTTCGTCCTCAACAAGGACATCGATGACGCCATTGGCGGCCTGCACCGCGGCCGGGCCAACATCTTCGGGACGGAAGACGCCCAGTCCACCACCTTCGATCATGGCCGGCCCGCCCATGCCGATGGACGAATTGCGGGTGGCGATGATGACGTCGCAGCAGCCCAGAAGCGCTGCATTGCCGGCAAAGCAATAGCCCGAGTTGACCCCGACAAGAGGGACAAGACCGGACAGCTTGGCATATTGCTGGAAGGTCGTGACGTTGAGGCCACCGGCGCTCATCATATCGGTGTCACCAGGGCGGCCGCCGCCACCCTCAGTGAAAAATACGATCGGCAGCCGCCAGTCGCGCGCCAGATGCAGCATGCGATCGGTCTTCTGGTGGTTGCGCATGCCCTGCGTGCCAGCAAGTACGGTGTAATCATAGGACATGGCGATGACCCGGGCGCGTGCGTCATCGAAATACTGACCATTGACCCGTCCCAGACCGCAGATCAGTCCGTCCGCCGGGGTTTTCTCGATCAGGTCCTGCATCGGCCGACGCCTGAGCTGGCCGGCAATGACGAGACTTCCGAATTCGGTGAAGCTGTCCGCGTCGCACAGATCCTCGATGTTTTCGCGGGCCGTGCGCTGTGAGCTCTGGCGCCGTCTGGCGACGGCCTGCGGTCGGGCCGCGTCCTGCGTCAGCTGCCGGCGGGACAATAACTCCTCAAGATCCGGACGAATGTAGTCGAGGTCGGTCTGCGCTGCGGTACCGGCCGCCTGATCCTCAAGTTCGGCCTCCTCGATATAGGCAAGCAAGTCTCCCTGAAACACGGTCTGTCCTGGTTCAACCAACACCCCGCGCAGGTAACCGCTGGCTGGAGCCGGTACGGGATGTTCCATCTTCATCGCTTCGAGCACCAGAACGGTCTGCCCCTTCATCACCGCCGTATCGCGTTCGGCCGTCACGACCACGACGCTTCCCTGCAGCGGCGCGGCAATGGCGGTGGTGCCTGCAGGTGCCGTCTGGGTTCGAGAGGTGACAGAGGTTTCGGCAAAAAGGACGGCAAGCGGATCGCTCGATTGCTGGCTGCGGCTCTGCGGCATGGCGGCGAGCACGTCGCCGATATGGGTATCGACAAACTGGGTGTCGATGCTGAAGGTGGGAAGGGCCCTGTGACTGAGCAGCGCGCGCAGGAAGCTGATATTGGTCTGAACCCCGTCGACGGTAAATTCGCGCAACGCACGCAGCGCCCGGGCGAGGAGCTCGTCAAAGTCTGAGGCGCGGCAATGCACGATGAGCTTGGCCAGCAGGGCATCATAGCGGGTGCTGGTACGATAGCCGCTGTAGCCCATGCCATCGACGCGAACACCCGGTCCAGCCGCAGGTTCGTAGCGTGTGATCACACCGCTCTCCGGTCGCGCTGTGCCATCTGGCTGCATGGTTTCCATGTTGATGCGGGCCTGCAGGGCAACGCCTGACACGCCTACCGGATGCTCGGCGTCAAGGCCGAGTTCGCGCAGGCGTCGCCCGGAGGCGATCTCAAGCTGCAGGCGGACGAGGTCGAGCCCGGTGACCTCTTCCGTCACCGTGTGTTCGACCTGGAGCCGGGCATTGGCTTCGATAAAGGCAAAGCGGCGCTCTTGGGGCTGGACCAGGAATTCCATGGTGCCAAGATTGCGGTAACGGGCGGCGCCTCCAAGACGCAATGCAGCCGTCAGGATCTGGTCACGCAGGCCCGGGTCGAGGCCGAGCGCCGGGGCGATTTCGATCAGCTTCTGCCGCTGGCGCTGCAGCGAGCATTCGCGGTCCCAAAGATGCACGAGATCATGGCCGTCACCGGCAATCTGAACCTCTATATGGCGGGCATGGGGCAGAAACTCTTCGGCATAAAGGGCGGGATCGCCAAAAGCTGCCTTGGCCTCTGAGGCACAGCGGGCATAGGCGTCAGCGAGTTCGGTATGGCTGCGTACCGGTCGCATGCCCCGTCCGCCGCCACCAGCCACGGCCTTGAGCATGATTGCTCCGCCTTGCCCCAGGCTCCGCAGGAATTCTTCGGCCTCGGCCAGTGACACTGCTGCGGTACCGCGTAGCACCGGCACCCCGACCTCCTTGGCCAGTGTGCGGGCCCGTGCCTTGTCGCCAAACAGCGCCAGCATCTCGGCTGTCGGCCCGACAAAAGTAAGGCCGGCCTCCGCACAGGCGGCCGCCAGCGCGCTGTTTTCGGCCAGAAACCCATAGCCGGGATGGAGTCCGTCGCAACCGCTGTCCTGGGCCGCCCGGATGACGGCGGCGAGGTCGAGATAGGCTTTCGGTCCGGTTCCTGGCAGGGCAATTTTGCGCTCGGCAAGGCGCACATGCAGGCTTTCGGCCTCGTCGCCTGCGTAGGCGGCCACCGTGGCGATGCCCATTTCGGCGGCCGTGCGTGCAATGCGCACGGCAATTTCGCCTCGATTGGCGATGAAGAGGGTGTGGATGGGGGGCATGACGAACCTTCCAATAGCGGATCAGCCTCAGGTTAGGGGCTAGGGAAGGTCTCGCCAAGTCGCCCGGTTCGCGAGATAGTGGGGCAAAGCCATAAACAACAGGGACGGAGCAGAATGTGGAATTACGGTGATATTCTCGATGTGGTCGCGGCCCGGGTACGGGCTGATGCGCCAGCCTTCATCCACGAGGATCGGGTGATTCTCTGGCCGCAGGCCTATCGGCGGATGAACAATCTGGCGCGCGCGATTATGGCCCGGGGCGGGCGTGCTTCCGACAAGGTGGCCTTTTATCTCAGAAACTGCCCGGAATATAGCGAGGCAGCCGGAGCAAGCTTTCTCGGCCGCTTCGTTCATGTGAATGTCAACTATCGCTACAAGCCCGACGAAGTTCGTTACATCCTTGATAACTCGGATGCGCAGTGCCTGATCTATGCGCGCGAGTTTCGGGACTGTATCGCTGAAATCCGCCACAGCCTGCCCAAACTGATGACCTATATCGAGGTCGGTGAGGAACCGGTCGCCGACTTTGCCGTACCCTATGAGAGCCTGGTCGAGAACGGCGATGGTGCTCCGCTTGGGATCAAGCGTTCACCGGAGGACCTGCTTTTCATCTATACGGGTGGAACCACAGGCAT
>JAKAVI010000365.1 GCA_021817355.1 Pseudomonadota bacterium
TGGCCCACTGATCCATTGTGATGAAACCACCCTTCAGGTCCTGCGCAGCAAGAAGGCGCCCTCAAGCGATCACTTCATGTGGGTGAGAGCGGGGGGAACGGCGGACAGGAAGGTTCTGCTCTTTGACTATGCCCCCTCACGCAGCGCGGAGATTGCCAGGCGGCTGCTCGCGGACTTCAAAGGTACGCTTCTAACCGATGGTTACCAGGCCTATGACGTCGTCGCCAGTACGCAAGGCCTGGTGCATGCAGGCTGCCTTGCTCATGTTCGGCGCTACTTCAAGGACGTAACCAAAGCCCAGCCGGAAGCGAGCAACAACGCAAACATCGCGCTTGATTATATCGGCAAGGTTTATGGGGTCGAGCGAGACTTACGCGAACAGAAGATCCCGCCGACACCGCCGGAATGGCTTGAAGCGCGACAGCGAGTATCCCGTCCAATCATGGCCGAGTTCAAAACCTGGCTCGATACGATTGCACCGACGTTGCTGTCAGAGAGCAAGCTCGGCAAGGCGGTTCACTATGCGCTTGGGCAGTGGCCAAAGCTTCTTGTCTTCCTTGATGATCCGATGGTACCGCCGGATAACAATCGCTGCGAGAATGCGATCAGACCGTTTGTAATTGGTCGCCGGGCCTGGCTTTTTTGCGACACCCAGGCTGGTGCTGATGCCAGCGCACGGCTTTACTCACTCGTGGAAAGTGCAAAGGCCAACGGAATTGAGCCTCACGCCTACCTTACCCACCTCTTCGCTCATCTGCCGAGCGCATCAACGGTCGAGCAGTACGAAGCGCTCCTGCCCTGGAACGTCAAAAACTCCATCCACTGATCCGACGCCCACCACAATGTCTCGCCGCCGTCAACCCGGCGTCCGGGACGTGGGAGAATTGGCGCTTACAATAGTTCGCCTGGCAGGGCCATAGAGATGCCGCGCAAAGTGGTGCCGGGGACACTGATCCGGTACCCTTTGGCGCGTCTGGCGCACAGAGGTCTCAGTGGAAGTCCCGGCTTCTCGGCATCACCTCGACCTTACGTGGATGACAGTGAAGGCCTGCAGGGCTCCTGGTATCATCGGGGTGCGCAACACGTGCGGGTGCGTCGTAAAGACTGTTCAGTGTCTCCGACAGATCGGTCATATGTGCGGCGACGATATGTAGAACCAGCCCCTGACGCTGCACGCGTCCGCGTACTTCGAGCAGTCTTGCGCCAAGGAGTGCTCGGCGATAGCGCTCAAACACATGAGACCACACCACGATGTTGGTGCTGCCAGTTTCGTCTTCGAGGGTAAGGAAGATCACGCCCTTGGCCGTGCCGGGGCGCTGACGCACAAGAACCAGTCCGGCAACCCCGGCGAACTGGCCATCACGCATCTGCAGCAGCTTGGCATTGGGTACGATGCCCTCCGGCAGGTGCCTGCGCAGCAATGTCAGGGGATGATCCTTCAAGGACAGGCGCAAGGAGCGATAGTCCTGCAGAATTTCTTCGCCAAGTCCCATTGCTGGCAGGGTCACGCCAGCTTCGCGCCGCAGCATCTCCGCATCGGCGTAGGCAAACAGCGGCAATTCAGGCAGGGTCTGCCGGCCTTGCCCGGCCCCACCGTCGAGTCCCTTGACCGTCCAAAGGGCCTCACGACGGCTGAGCCCGAGCGAGCCAAAACAATCCGCTTCGGCCAGTTGCCTTAAGGCCTCGCCACCAAGTCCCGAGGCCTGGGCCAGTTGGCGTATGCCGCGGAAGACTGTGTGCCGGGCTGCGGCCAGACGGATGGCATCAGCTTCACGGAAACCCCTGATCTGGCGAAACCCGAGCCGTACGCCACCATCTTCCACGGTATTGTCCCATGCGCTCGCATTGACATCGACAGGATATATCGCAACCCCATGTTCACGGGCATCGCGTACCAGCTGGGCCGGGGCATAAAACCCCATGGGTTGGGCATTGAGTATGGCGGCAAGAAAGGCGCCCGGATAATGGGCGCGCAAATAGGCGGAGACATAGACGAGCAAGGCAAAGCTTGCTGCATGGCTCATGGGAAAACCATAATCAGCAAAGCCCTCGATCTGATGAAAGCATCGCTCGGCAAAATCACGCTGATAGCCACGTGCCATCATGCCACCAACGAACTTGTCGCGGAATTTGGGAATGGTACCGCTTCGGCGGAACGCCGCCATCGCCCGACGTAGCTGGTCGGCTTCGGCCGGAGTAAAGCCGGCGGCGACGATGGCAATCTGCATGGCCTGCTCCTGAAAGAGCGGGACGCCAAGGGTGAACTCCAGAACCGTGCGTAGCTCGGAACTTGGCAGCTCGACCGGTTCGCGCCCCTCGCGCCGGCGCAAATAGGGATGAACCATGTCACCTTGGATGGGACCGGGACGTACGATCGCCACCTCGATGACAAGATCGTTGAACTCTTTGGGCTTGAGCCGAGGCAGCATCGACATCTGTGCCCGGCTTTCCACCTGAAAGACGCCAACCGAATCCCCCCTTTGCAGCATGTCATAGACCCTGGGGCATTCGGCCGGCACGCTCGCCAGCGTCAGGAGGTGGCCATGATGGGCTGCAATAAGGGCAAAGGCCTTGGCAATGCAGGAGAGCATGCCAAGAGCGAGGATGTCGATCTTCAGGATACCGAGAGCTGACAGATCATCCTTGTCCCATTCTATGAAGGTACGCTCCTCCATTGCGGCATTGCCGATCGGTACAAGTTCTTCAAGCAGGCCACGGGTAATGACAAAGCCTCCGACATGCTGGGACAGATGGCGTGGAAAACCATAGAGTTCGCGGGCAAGCCGAAGGGCCAGGAAAAGGCGCCGCTCCGATGGATCAAGGCCCAGTGCCCGCAGATCTTCTTCCTGAATGTCCTTTTTACCCCAGCCGTAAAGATTGTTGGCAAGGTTGCTGACCATGTCCAGCGACAGGCCGAGCGCCTTGCCAACATCACGAATGGCGCTCTTGCTGCGGTAAGTGATGACGGTTGCTGCCAGACCGGCACGATGGCGGCCATATTTCTCATAGATGTACTGGATCACCTCTTCACGTCGCTCATGCTCAAAATCGACATCAATGTCAGGCGGCTCATCGCGCGCTGTTGAGATGAAGCGTTCGAACAGAAGGTTCATGCGCGCCGGATCAACCGCAGTGATGCCAAGCACGTAACACACGGCCGAATTGGCTGCCGAGCCGCGTCCCTGATAGAGAATCTGCCGGCGTCTGGCAAACTGGGTGATGTCCCATACAGTCAGGAAATAAGGCGCATAGCCGAGTTCGCCGATCAACCTGAGTTCGTAGGAAATCTGTGTCTGGACTTTTTCTGGTATGCCATCGGGATAGCGTTCGCAGGCGCCGTCATGGGCAAGTCTGGTCAGAATCTCCTGTGGCGTACCTGTTCCGCCGATCGCATCATCAGGATAGTTGTAGCGCAGATCATCAAGCGAGAAGGTGATGCGCTCAGCGAAGATCTGACTGGCAGTGACGGCGTGCGGATAGCGTTTGAACAGCCGGACCATTTCCCCGGGATCTTTCAGATGGTATTCGGCGTTGGCAAGAAGTCTCTTTCCGGCATCATCGATGGTACATTTTGCACGAATGCAGGTCAGTACGTCGAACAATGCACGCCGTTCGGGACTGTGATAGTGCACGTCATTATGGGCAAGAAGCGCTACGTCAAGCTCGTGTGCCAGGGTGGCAGCGGCGGCGAGGCTGCGTTCGGGACGTGCACCATAGGTCATGGCAATCCCCAGCCATACCCGCTGCGGTGCAGCTGCGCCAAGCTGCAATGCCGCTTGGCGGAATCTCGCATATGACGACGACGACGGTGGGGGCGGGACGGCCTTGGTGCCGGTGTTATCCGTCCTGTCTTGATGGCCGAGGGACGCAAGCATGCTGGCTCTGGGCAGGAGCACAAACAGCTGTCCTTCGCTGAATTCGATGATGTCATCAAGACCGAGATCGCACTGGCCTTTCGGTGCCTTGCGATTACCGCGCGTCAGAAGCCGGCACAATCGCCCATATGCGGCGCGATCTTGAGGATAGGCAAGGGTCTCAAAGCCGTCTCGGGTAACAAGACGCACGCCGGCGAGCAGGCGGATGCCACAGGTTTTGGCCATGGTATGCGCGCGTACCACACCGGCAAGGGAATTACGGTCGGCAATGCCAATGGCAGGAAGTTTGAGTTCAGCAGCGCGAGCTACCAGTTCTTCGGGATGGGAGGCTCCCCGCAGAAACGAAAAATTGCTGGTTACCGCCAGTTCGATATAGATACTCACGCAAATACTCCGTGTACGAACCAGCGTGGCGGACGGGGGGCGTCATAAAAGCCATCGCGGTACATCCAGAATTTGCGGCCTACCCGGTCTTCGGCGAGGTAGTAGTCGCGGGTTGGACTTTCTCCGCTCCGCCACCATTGTGGTGCGATGCGTTCAGGCCCTTCTGCGCGCTCGATGCGGTAATGCATGCCACGCCATTTGAACTGAAGCGGCGGACCTTCGGGAAGCAACGCCAGGACTTCGGCTGGCTCGGCACGGGGCAGCAGCAGCAGGGGCCGCAGTCCCCAGTCCTTCCATATGCCAGGTGTTCCTGCCGGCTTCAGGGCCATGGCCCGTTCGGGGCTATGGGTATCGCGTGGATAGGCGCGCAGCACATTGTCGGTCCCCAACCGGCTCGCCAGCCGGTCGATTAGCCGGGTAAGACGAGCCGCATCAGGTGTGGTTTGGACAAGGCCTTCCTGGATGGGATCTAGCGGTTGACCGAGCGTGACATCAAGCCGGGCTGCTTCAAAACCGAACCCTGGA
>JAKAVI010000219.1 GCA_021817355.1 Pseudomonadota bacterium
TGCAGAGTGATATCCGCATTACTGATCCATGGACGCTGGAGGCGGGGGCCACCTATCTGCATTCGCGTATCGTCAATGGTCGCGAATATGAGCAGACTACCGGGATGGGCTTACCCTCTAACAGGATCCTTCTGTTGCCGGACTGGAACTTCAATATCTCGACCGACTATACGATCGGACTTGAAGACGGTAGCGCGCTCGATTTCAACGCCGGCATCGTCGCCAAGGGCGATCGCAAAGGCTCAAGCCTGACTCCGGGCTATGCCCCGACACTGTCGGCTTATTATCTGGTCAATGGCGGTGTTACTTGGCGCCATGACCAATGGGACCTGCAGCTCTGGGTAAAAAACCTCTTCGATAAGAAATATTGGAACGTCTATCTCGACAAGTCCGTACTGGGAGCCGCGGGGCTGGGCGCTATTGCCACCGATCTGGGCCTGATCGGCGATGGACGGCGCATCGGGGTCACAGCAACCTATCGCTTCTAGGCATCAATCGAGCAGGCGGCTATGCAAAACCCTTCAGACCGTGCCCTGCCGCCGGCACTTCTTGCCGAGCTTGAACAGATATTCGGCGAACGTCTGTCATGCGCCGACGCCATCCGGCGCCAGCATGGCCACAGCGAGACCCACTTCTCGGGCTATCTACCCGGGGCCGTCGTCTTTCCTCGCGACAGCGGGGAGATCATTCGCCTGGTGCAGTTGTGTGGAACACACGCAATGCCGATTGTGCCGTTCGGCGCCGGTACGTCGGTGGAAGGCAATGCCGTTCCGGTGCGCGGTGGGATCTCGGTCGATCTGTCCCGCATGAATGCGATCCTTGCAGTCCGACCTAACGACTTTGATTGCACTGTGCAACCTGGAGTGCGGCGCTTGCAGCTCAATGAGCATTTGCGCGACCAGGGGCTATTTTTTCCGATCGATCCCGGTGCTGATGCCACCATCGGCGGCATGGCCTCGACGCGGGCTTCGGGGACCAATGCGGTGCGCTACGGCACCATGCAGGACAATGTGCTCGCCTTACGCGTGGTTACGGGCGACGGCGAGGAGATTGTGACTTCGCGGCGGGCGCGTAAGTCGGCGGCTGGCTATGATCTGACCCGGCTCTACGTCGGTTCCGAGGGCACACTCGGTGTGATTACCGAGATCACCTTACGTCTGCGCGGCATTCCTGAAGCCATCGCAGCGGCGGTCTGCGGCTTTGCCACTCTGGAAGGCGCCGTTGCGACTGTGGTGCAGACGATCCAGCTCGGAATTCCGATTGCCCGTGTGGAACTGCTTGATGACATGCAGATGCGTGCTGTCAATCGCTGGTCCAAGTTGTCCTATCCGGAGGTGACAACCCTGTTCTTTGAATTTCACGGCAGCGAAAAAGGAGTCGCCGAACAATCCGAACTGGTTGGCGAACTCGCCAAGGCCAATGGCGGGGGAGCGTTCACGTGGGCTCTGCGTACGGAAGAGCGCTCGGCCCTCTGGAAGGCGCGCCACGATGCCTTCTATGCCGCAGTCGGACTTCGACCTGGGGCTGTTGGCTGGGCCACGGACGTCTGCGTTCCTATTGGGCGGCTGGCCGAGTGCATTGCCCAAACCAAGATCGATCTTACGACCGCCAGCATTCCCGCGACGATCCTTGGTCATGTCGGTGATGGCAATTTCCATGTCATCTTCGTCATCGATCCACACAAGCCTGATGAGTTTGCTGAAGCACAGCGCCTCAATGACCGACTTGTCGAACGCGCTCTACGGATGGATGGAACCTCAACCGGAGAGCACGGCATCGGTCTCGGTAAGATTGACTGGTTGGCCCGTGAGTTGCCAGGGGCGGTCGAGGTTATGCGCCACATTAAACGGGCGCTCGATCCCAAGAATATTTTTAATCCGGGCAAAATATTTCGTGACGACTGACGTGGAAACAACAACAGGTGCACGAGCCACTGCCGGTGGCTGCACAAATCATTTGGGGACTACATTCAAGGCCGCCTATGGGACCGGACAATGTGTCGAGAGCCTTGCCAATTTACTCCTCAATACCTTTCTGTTCTTCTATCTGACCAACGTATGCGGGCTTTCGGGAAGCATGACGGGGCTGGCGCTGTTTTTGGCGCTTGGGGTTGATGCCATCGCTGATCCGCTGATCGGGGCGTTCTCGGATGGGCTCACGACGCGCTTTGGGCGGCGACTTCCGGTGATGACCATCAGCCTTCTTCCGATCGGGCTGGCATTGGGGTTACTTTTCTCGTTGCCGCAATGGCATCCGGGCACGGACCTCTTTCTCTACGTGCTGCTGCTCCTGGTGGTCCTGCGTGTCAGCCTGTCGGGCTTCATCATTCCCTTTATGGGCCTCGGCGCTGAACTCTCCGACGACTATGACGAACGCTCAAGCATTGTAGCTTTCCGGACGATATTTGGCATCGCGATCACTCTTGTTGGCTATGTCCTCGGCTTTCAGGTGTTTCTTGGTGGGAGCACTGGCTTGATGGACCGCGCGGGCTACGGCTCTTTGGGCTTCAGCTGCGGTATCATCGTGCTTGTGGCTGGAGCGTTATCAATATTTTCCGCCCGCAACGCCCGTATCAGAAAGCTACGGCACCGGCCGGCACAAGGAGATTTGCGGTTCCTCGCTCAGCTGGCGGAAGTCTTCGGCAATTCTTCCTTTCGCCGGCTTTTTTCCGGTGTCCTCTTTTTCTTCGTCGGACAGGGGGTATGGCTAACGCTAAGTCTTCATGCCAATACCTATTTTTGGCATCTGAGCGCGGCGCAGATCCAGAACCTGTCCTTCGCCACCGTCGGAGGTCTCATCGGCGCCTTGCCGTTGGCGTTCTATCTGATCGGTCGAACCGAAAAGCGGAGCCTCGTGCTTGGCTGTGTTGGGGCTATGTCTCTGGCCGAGGCACTGCCTGTCCTTCTGGCCCAGTTCAGTGCCATTGCAGTGCAAGGAGCGGTGGCCCGTCTGGTTCTCCTGTTCGGCGCGGCTGTGATCGGTGGCGCTACCACCCTTGCCACGATTGCCTTTCAGTCAGCCATGGCCGATGCGGTCGACGAGCACGAGGTACTGTTCGCGGCCCGGCGCGAAGGGCTTTATTTTGCCAGTCTCAGCTTTGCCTCGAAGGCTGCCATTGGATTTGGGTCGCTTATTTCCGGTGCGCTGCTGCAGCTGATCGCGTTTCCCAGCCAAGAGATTGCGGCTGGACACAAGGTGACGATTGCCCCCCACATACTGGATGCCTTGGGGATGGCCTATGGTCCGTTCGCGGCATTGATCACTGCGATATCGCTGATCAGCTTTGCCCGCTACCGGCTCGACCGCACGCGTCATGCTCAGTTTCAAGGGCAATTGAGGCGCCCATCCTGAAGGAGGAGACTATGGCTGTTTTCTTGCTCGACTGCGCACAGGGCCGCCTGCGCGGGGTCGCAGAGCGCGGGATCCACCGCTTTTACGGCATTCCTTACGCCGCAGCACCGGTGGGTCTGCGACGCTTTCGCGCGCCGGAGCCGCCCGGCGCCTGGTCAGGTGAGCGCGACGCGACCCGAAAAGGACCTAACGCGCCGCAAATCAATCGCAAGTTTCCAGGTCTAGATGCGACCGGCTTTATTGGCGACGGCTGGCGGCGAGGTGATGAGTATCTATGCCTCAACGTCTGGACGCCTGACCCCAAGGGCAAGGCGCCAGTGATGGTCTTTATCCACGGTGGTGCCTTCGTGGCCGGTACCGGAGATGCACCGGCCTATGATGGCTGCAATTTTGCGCGCGACGGCATCGTCTGTGTCACGCTCAATTATCGCATGGGCATTGACGGCTTTCTGCCGCTTGCCGGAGCTGACACCAATCTCGGACTACGCGATCAGATCGCGGCGCTCCATTGGGTCAAAGCCCATATTGCAGCGTTCGGCGGCGACCCCGCCAACATTACCGTGTTCGGCGAGTCTGCGGGCGCCATGTCGATTGCAAATCTGCTCGGTTCGCCGCTTGCCAAGGGGCTTTTCCGCCGGGCTATTATTGAAAGTGGCCATGGACGTATGCTGCATAGTGCCGATTGCATGCAGCGGGTAGTCCAAAAGCTTGCGGAGGGTTTGGCAGTGCCCGCGACAGCGGAGGGATTTGCGCGTCGCAGCTTTGAAGACTGTGCGAAGGCCGTCGATGTGGTGTCTCAACCAGGCGTCATCGCTGACTTGCGCGAGGCGAACGGTCTAGATCCGGCATTCGGACTGAGCAAATTTTTGCCGATCGTTGGCGATGATGTCATCCCAGTTGCAAGCGAAGAGGCAGTTGCCGGGGGCTTGGGCACTGAGGTCGAGCTTCTAATCGGTAGCAACCTTGAGGAGATGAACATCTATTTCGTGCCGCCGGGAATCTGCGAATTGGATGATGAAACGACGGTGCGCTTTCTACTGCGCCAGGTGTTTCCCAGGGCTGAGGAGGCTCTCCTTGCCTATGGCCTTGGCAAGGGTAAAAAGCCCGGCATGGTTCTGACTGAGGCGATGAGCGACCTTGTCTTTCGTCAACCAGTGCGGGATTTCGCCCTTGCCCATCGCGGGCGTACCCATGTCTATGAATTTGGCTGGCGTTCGCCGGCATTTCAGGGTCGGCTTGGAGCCTGTCATGCGCTCGAACTGCCCTTCGTGTTTGATACACTGGCCACATGCAGTGGTCCAGAGGGACTGGTTGGGGAAACGGCACCACAGGATCTGGCTGACCACGTCCATATGCTTTGGACAGGCTTCGCCCGTGACGGTAGCTTGCCATGGGCGGAGTTCGAGGCCGACACCCGTCAGGTC
>JAKAVI010000312.1 GCA_021817355.1 Pseudomonadota bacterium
GAAATGTCACGTGAAGCTGGTGCGTGGCGGCACGCGCCAGCACCGCGGCCTCGATGTCGCCAAGGCGCGTGCGGCCATAGATCTCGGGTTCACGAAGGCCCAAAAGATTGAGATTGGGCCCGTTCAGCACATATATCGGCCTGACTTTGGCCAAAGGTTTCTCCCGTTCACCAGTTTTGCGCAGGCCGTTATACTGGGCGAGCGCGGGCAATGGAAATACCAGCTAGGAACACGCTTTATGTCCCTTCATGTGATTATCAACGGCGAGGACCGCGAGTTGGCCAGGACCATGACCCTGGCCGCTCTGCTGGCAGAGCTCGGGATTGAGACCGGCAAGATTGCCATCGAGCGCAATCTCGAGATCGTGCCGCGCTCTCAATATGATAGCGTAGAAATCCTGGCCGGCGACCGGCTTGAAATTGTTCACTTCATCGGCGGTGGCAATCTGCCGGCGGCCAAGCAGCCTCTGGTCATCGCCGGGCGTCAATTCCAGTCGCGACTGATTGTGGGCACCGGCAAGTACAAGACCTACGCCGAAAATGCTGCGGCGCTGGAAGCCTCCGGAGCCGAAATGGTGACGGTTGCCGTGCGCCGGGTCAATCTGAGCGATCCCGGCCAGCCAAAGCTCACGGATTTCATCGATCCCAAGAAATACACCTATCTGCCCAACACGGCGGGCTGCTTCACCGGCGAAGATGCGGTCAGAACACTGCGCCTTGCCCGCGAGGTGGGGGGCTGGGAACTTGTCAAACTCGAAGTGCTGGGCGATCGCAAGACCCTTTATCCCGACATGATCGAGACCCTGCGAGCGAGCGAGCTGCTGATCAAGGATGGCTTTCAGGTCATGGTTTATTGCAGCGATGATCCCTTGATGGCCAAACGGCTTGAAGAACTCGGTGTCTGCGCAATTATGCCGCTGGCAGCCCCCATCGGCTCCGGTCTTGGGCTACAGAATCCGGTTGGCATCCGGATGATCATCGAAGAGGCCAAAGTCCCCGTCATCGTGGATGCCGGGGTGGGTACAGCCTCCGATGCAGCGATAGCCATGGAACTTGGTTGCGATGCAGTGCTGATGAACACCGCCATTGCCGAAGCCAAGCATCCGGTCCTGATGGCAACCGCCATGAAGCATGCTGTGCAGGCAGGACGGCTCGCCTATCTGGCTGGGCGCATGCCCAAAAAGCGCTATGCTGACCCATCTAGTCCCCTGGCAGGGCTGATTTGAGGCGAAATCAGGCCCGGCAGAACGGGCGGCGCCGGCAATCACCTAGCTCGAGCGTGGACGCAGCAGCTGCGCCAGCTGGCGCGCATTGACCGCACCTTCGCGCATCCGCCCATCGACAATGAACGCTGGCGTGCCGTCGATATCGGCAGCCATGGCCAGGGCATTGGCACTGTCGATGGCTTCGGTGATCGACGTGGACCGCGCGTCCTGTCGCAGTTTTTTCACGTTTAGGCCCACCTTCTGTGCGATCGCGAGGGCGATCTTGCGATCCACCACGCCGTGCTGACGCATCATGGCAAAATGATAGGCGAGATACTTGTCCGGTTGGGCACGCGCGGCGATGGCAAGGCGTGCCGCTGCTACCGACGCGCTGCCCTTGATAGGAAATTCAATGAAGGCAAAGCGGGCTGCCTTCTTGTGGACGTTATAAAATGCTTCGACCGCAGGATTGGACGCTCGGCAAAATGGGCAGTTGTAGTCGAAGAACTCGACAAAAGTTGTCTTGGCGTTCGCAGGTCCGGTGATGAAGGCGAGGCGGGGGTTAAAGAATGGGCGCAGGCCAAGTTTATCGACTGCGGTTTGACGTGCCGCGTCGTCGGCGACCTGCTGCTGTTCCTGCAGCCGGTTGCTCATCGCCACCAGAATTTCGGGATGGGCGAGAAGATAGGTTCGCACGGTTGTCGTGGTGTTTGGCGTCGGAAGCAGGCCGGCCGCAGATAGGACGTAGACGCTTGCCACGGCAATGACCGCGCCGGTTAAGGCACTTGTCAGCGTAGTTCTGAAACTCATGGTGTATTTAGCCTCTGTCGTGTTGCTGGCGGACGAGAGATGTTGCCGTGGAAATAATGTCGCTCGCCCGCTGCCAGGCTATCGTGCCAGGTCTCAGCTTGTGCGCCGCGCGGTTGGCGAACATCGCCGCCGCTTGCATGCCACCGCTCCAGTAATAGCGTTCAGCGGTGGCCAGATCTGCCATCGGTTGATTGCCAAGTGTCGAATAAGCCTGGGCCTCCTCATACCAGCCGAAGGTATTGGTTCTATCCTGCTGCATGGCGACCTGCAGATTGGCGACAGCTGCCTTGATCTGTGAGCGCTGATTGGTGGCGATTTGCGCGGCCGCGAGGGAGACCCGGATCAGTGGCGCATCGGGCAGCAGGTCCACTGCCGTCTGGTAGGGTGGGATGCCCGCTCGGGGCTTGCTCATTTCGACCAGGATCTGGCCGTACATTTCCCAGAAATACGGATTTTTAGGCTCGCGCTTGATCAGTGTCCGGATCTGCGAGAGTGCCTTCTTGAAATCAGGTTCGCGGAAATACGCCATGGCGCGGGCATAGAGCGCCTCATCGCTGTTGTCTGAAGGAGGATAGCGCCGCAGGACCTCGGACGGCTTGTCGAGATAGCCAATCAGCTTGGCTTGAATCATATGGAATTCATGAACAACGGCAGGACTGTCCTTGACGTCCTTATAGGGGCTTTCATCTACCCGTTTGCGCAGCTCATCGATCCGAACATCGTCCGCGGGGTGATCCGAAATGAACGTCTTGTTGAAATCCGCACTCATACGCTGCTGCTGCGCCAGCATCTCGAACACCTGCAGCATGCCTTCTGCTGACTGGTGGGTGCGCGTCAGATAGGTTACGCCGCGCTGGTCCGCAGTAGATTCCTGCGCACGTGAAAACTCTAGATACTGGGACATTGCCGCCTGCTGGCCGAGGACAAAGGCACCCATCCCCGCGGCGCCGCCGCCCGCGACCATCGCCACAACACCCACGAGTATGCCAAGCAGCATCGGGATGGTGGCCTTCTGCATCGCGATGCCGCCGCGTATCACGTCGCCGCCGGCAATGTGTCCGGTTTCATGGGCGAGCACGCCCTTGACCTCATTGGGGGTTTTCAGCTGGGTCAGAAGCCCAGTGTTGACGAAGATGTCTTCACCTTCATTCTCAAGCGGGCTTTGTGCCGCAAAGGCGTTGATGGTTGGATCCGCATTCAGGTAGATGCGTATTGTCGATGGATCGACGCCGGCCGCCCGCAGCAGGGGGCGCTCATAAGAATAAAGGACCCGCTCGATTTCGGTGTCGCGAATGATTTCGATGCCCTGGGCCGAGGCCGATGTTGTCGCTGCCAGAAGTGCGACAAGGGTCGGTCCGACGAAGGCGAGGACCCGCAACACCTGCTTCAGGCGGCGGACAAATAACCCGATCCGAGGGTTGCAAAACGCCAAGGCTTGACCTCTCCTCTCAGCCCGCGCCACATCCCGGAAGCGGACCCTATGAGTGGGGCCGTCCGGCGTCAATCAGGGCCGCTATGTCACGTCGACGCGCGATCTGAACCACAGAAATTGGACCATTTCATGCCACGTCTGCGCATTCTACTTTGTCTTTCCGGAGTTCTTCTGCTCACCGGCTGCTCGTTGGGGGGGGTGACCTATAATCCCAATCGGGGGCTTGAGGTATCCCAATCAGGCCAAGGGACGGGTTCGACCACTCAGGACAGCGGTAGCGGCGGCCTCTTGCTGGGCGCATTACTGGGCACAACGGCCAGTGTTCCTCGCGCCGGCTATGTGGTGGGCGATGAGCCATCGGCGGTCAAGGCCGCCTCCGCAGTGTTGCATGAAGGCGGCAGCGCGGCGGATGCGGTGACCGCACTCTATTTTTCGATGTCGGTTACCCTTCCGGGGGCTGCCAGTCTGGGCGGGGGAGGGGCCTGCGTCGTCTATAGCGAACACAGCGGCAAGGCGCGCACCGTCACTTTCATGACCGGTAAGGCGGGAGACGGACATTATGGCGTTCCGGGCAATGTGCGTGGCTTTCAAGTGCTGCAGAGCCGCTACGGCAAGCTTCCCTGGGCACGTGACGTGGCCTATGCGGAAGCGATGGCGGCCACAGGATTTCCGGTTTCGGCTGCACTCGAGCAGCGTCTGAGCGCAAATCTGGAGCGCATTCGTGCGGACCCCACCCTGGCCCGGGAATTTCTGGATGCCTCCGGGCAGGTCGAGCCGATCGGTACGATTGTTCGCGCGCCGGAGTTGGCGGCAACGCTCGACAGCTTGCGTCGCCATGGGGCGGACGCCTTCTACACCGGTACTCTGGGTGAACAGATTGTGCACGCCATTGCGGCCGCGGGGGGGGCCGTGAACCTGAAGGAACTGGCAGACTATCGCGCTCAGGTTCATGCCTCACCCGGCGTGAGGCTTGACGGCGATCGTCTCTTCGTGGCGTCAGGCCGGATGCATGAAGGAGGTTTCGCACAGGCGCTCACGCGCGCTGTCTTTGCCGCAGGGAGACCAGCGCGGGCTGCAAATGCCGCGGATCTCGCCACCAGCGCTCTCGCCCAGGCACGGGCTCGCGCCCATCTTGCCGCCTCCAGTCCCGATGAGGGCGCCACCGGTTTTGCCGCCCTCGACAAGACCGGCCAGGCTGTCGCCTGTGCGGTCACCATGAACGGACCGTTCGGCGCTGGGCACACGGTGCCGGGAACTGGCATCATCCTGTCCGCGGCCTCTCATGGGGCACAGGCTCCGGCGAACGCT
>JAKAVI010000138.1 GCA_021817355.1 Pseudomonadota bacterium
TTGCGGGCGGCGTCCCTCCAGGACCAAGCCGACATCCTTTATGCTCGCACGCAGGATGCTGCCGAGATCAATTCCCGGGTGCGTGTAGAAGTTCTTGTCTTCGGCAGAAATGAAGGCATCTTTGACCCGGCGCGGAACGAAGGCGATCGGAACAAAGATCCGTCGCTGGCGCGCATACTCACCTATGACCGTGCCATTTGATGCATAGACCCGCGTGGTGACGGGGGGATTGTAGTTCTTTAGTGACTGAATGCTCGGCAGATCGCGCGTCACCAGATAAACATAGATGCCAAGCACGACGAAGCTGGCGACAAAAAGCGTGCCCGCCACCATGCCAAGTGTCACCCAGAATTTACGCGCCATACTTAACCCTTACTGTCGCTACCCGCTGAGGGTACCTGGTTGCGTCGCCAAGGTCTTGCCTAGTCCGCCCGCCGCTTGGTTCGCACACGACCGCGCGTCGCGATCGGTGTGTTACCCGGTTGCGGGGCGAAATGGCGATATACGGCGTCGGCAATAGCCTTTGCCACGCGATTACGCCAGACCGAAGTGGCCATTTGGTGGCAATCATGGGGATTGGACAGATATCCCATCTCGATCAGGACCGAGGGAACAACTGGAGAGCGCAGAACCACAAAATTGGCAGACCGCTCGGGGTCAGGATGCAAGATATCCGTGACCTTTGCCAATTGATGGAGGGCCGCGTGCGCAAAGCTAATCGATTGATTCATCGTATCTCTTTGCGCCAGATCGATCAGGATTGAGGCAACCGACGAATCGTCCTTGGGCAAGTCGATACCAGCGACGATGTCGGACCGGTTTTCCTTGCGGGCCAAAGCCGCCGCTTCCTTGTTCGAACCCTTTTCGGAGAGGGTGTAGATCGAGGCGCCGGCGATTTGGGGATCCGGATTGGAATTGGCGTGCAACGAAATCATCAAATCGGCGTGGTGGCGAAGGGCGAAGGGCGCGCGTTGGTAGAGCGGCACAAAAACGTCCGTCGTGCGGGTCATGAACACCTTGTAACCGCGCGCACGGAGTATCTTGGCCAGCTTGATCCCGACGGCAAGCACCACATTCTTCTCTTCGAGACCTGTCACCCCGATTGTGCCAGAATCGATCCCGCCATGGCCGGGGTCGATGACGACGACCTTGCGCCGCCGGCGTGTGGCTCTTGGCTGGGCCGTCACGACCGAAGGCGGAGCCATGGACGCGAGCATGGCCGCAGCCTCCTCACGGGCACGCAGGTCGGCCGGCCAGCCCGCAGTTTTGTCGAACGCCGCCTGCGAAGTTGGATACATGTCGAGAACGAGCCGGTAGCCATAACCGTCTTCCGGGGGCAACACGAGCGGCTCAGCGAGACGAATAGGCTGGCGAAGATCCAGTACAAAGCGGGCATTTCCGGGCCGGAACAGCCCGTAGCGCCAGGTGCGAATGGCGCCGCGCCCGTGGCGGGGCGGACCGCTCAACTTCCAAAGCACCTGCGGCATGTCGATGATCAGGCGGTCGGGATTGGGCAGCGTGAAGATGTGAACCTTGATCGGGTCAGACAGCTCAACGACAAAGCGGGTGCGTTCACCATGCAGACCCGCCCGTGCGGCAAGGACGACCGGTTCATCGACCGTGGACGGCGCGAGGCTGCCTGCCTGAGGCGGCGCGGGTGATTGCACAAGGGCTGCCGCCGGCCCCTGCAGCGCGGGGCGCGGGCTGGGCATGGCAATCCCGGACAGCGTCCGGGCTGGGGCAGCTGGCTGCGCATTCGCAGCAGGGCGTGGTGTCGGGACCACAAACCCATCCAGCTGGACCCCGGCGCCACCCTGGCGCAGCGGCTCGGGCCTTGGGGTCGGCACCATGATCGGGTGGGCCGCAACCTGCCCACCCTGGCTGAGCACAGCAGCCAGAGCCAGCCGTCCTGCCCAAGCACGAATCGCTGCCTTATCCATGAAGGTAAATTGTCTCCCAAAGCATTTACGTTTCGTTAGCATATGCAGGAATTTGAATGAATCCGTCCGAACCACTTGTCGTCGGGCAATGGAATACCTAAAGATATGGGACTGCTTTGTCGCAGCGGGAGCGGCATCGGGCTAGACGTAAAAAGGCCCCCCCATTCCGCGGCACCTGACCGCCCGATGCCTGGACCGGCTAGAAAGCCGGCTCGAGATCACGGTGATGCTGGGACGGCAGGATGTCCCGGCGGGCGATTGGCGCCTGCCGAAAATGTGAATTTGCAATGACCCACACCGCCTGGACCCTTATGACGCAGACCGAGGCTCAGCCCCGGCGCGCGGGCTCCTCGCGCACCCCAACCACACGCCCCGTCCGCCGCACCGCTCCATCTGCCGCGTTTTTACGCGTGTGGAGGATGCCCGCGCGCGGAGGGCCCGGAGAATTAAATGCCCAAGCGTATGTTGATCGACGCCAGCCACCCGGAGGAGACCCGGGTGGTCGTACTGGATGGCCAAAAAGTCGAAGAATTTGATTTTGAAGCCGCCGCCAAGCGTCCTCTGAAAGGCAACATCTACCTCGCCAAGGTGACGCGCGTGGAGCCCTCGCTCCAGGCCGCCTTCGTCGAATATGGCGGCAACCGACAGGGCTTCCTGGCATTCTCGGAAATCCACCCCGATTATTACCAGATCCCGATCGCCGATCGCCAGGCGCTCCTCGCCGAACAAGAAGCGGAAGCCCGCCGCCGTAATGAGGACGAGTTCGAGGCAGTTGAAACCGCCCCAAGCCGCCGTCGCCCCGAATCATCCGCCGACGACGGGGAAGAAGACACTCAGCCGGCTCCGCTTGCGACCATGGACGAGGACAACGCCGGCGACGCTGAAGAGGCGCTGGACAGCAACGGCGATGCCGACGAGGACATGGCTGACGACGAGGAGCTGGACCTGCCAGATCTTTCGCTCGATGCTGACAACGGCAACGAGACGGTTGGGCGCGATGACGCCAATGCCGAGGACAACGGCACCACGAGCGTTGCCGCAGCACGTCCCACTCAACGCTGGGTGCGTAAGCGTCACTACAAGATCCAGGAAGTGATCAAGCGCCGCCAGGTGATGCTGGTTCAGGTGGTCAAGGAAGAGCGCGGCAACAAGGGTGCGGCTCTGACCACCTATATGTCACTGGCGGGCCGCTATTGTGTGCTGATGCCAAACACGCCGCGCGGCGGCGGCATTTCGCGCAAAATCACCAACGCAGCCGATCGCAAGCGCCTGAAGAGCGCTGCAGCGTCACTGGAACTGCCCGAAGGCATGGGGCTGATCATCCGTACCGCCGGTGCCAATCGGACCAAGCTCGAAATCAAGCGCGACTACGAATATCTGCTGCGGATGTGGGATGCTGTACGTGAGCTGACACTCAAGTCCAACGCGCCCTCCTGTGTGTATGAAGAAGGTGACCTCATCAAGCGTGCCATCCGTGACCTCTACAACAAGGATGTCAGCGAGGTTGTCGTCGAAGGCGAAGAAGGTTATCGCAACGCTAAGGACTTCATGCGCATGCTGATGCCCAGCCATGCGAAGAACGTCAAACAGTACAAGGACTCGGTCCCGCTCTTCCATCGCCATCACATCGAGGCCCAGCTCGATGCGATGTTCTCCAATACCGTCACGCTGAAATCGGGTGGTTACATCGTGATCAACCAGACTGAAGCGCTGGTTGCAATCGACGTCAACTCAGGACGGGCAACGCGCGAACACAATATCGAGGATACCGCATACAAGACCAATCTAGAGGCTGCCGAGGAAATCACTCGCCAATTGCGCCTACGTGATCTGGCAGGTCTTATCGTCATCGATTTCATCGACATGGAGGATGCTCGCAACGATCGCAATGTCGAGAAACGGTTGCGTGACTGCATTAAAACTGATCGCGCCCGGGTGCAGATCGGAAAGATCAGTCAGTTTGGGCTTCTCGAAATGTCACGCCAGCGCCTGCGCGCCGGGGTCATCGCCGGATCAACCGTGCCTTGCCCGCATTGTGCCGGACAGGGCATCGTGCGCAGCGTGGAATCGACCGCTTTGCGGGTATTGCGCGGACTGGAAGAGGAAGGCCAGAAGCAGCGCGCCGCCGCCCTGACCATTCGCGTGCCTGCGGATGTGGCGGTCTATACGCTGAACCAAAAGCGGCGTGAACTGATGCGCATCGAAAGCGATTACCAGGTCGCCATTACCTTCGAGCCGGATAACCAGGTCACGCCCGGAAATTTTGAGATCGAACGCTCCTTGCCGCGTGCTCCCGATGAGCGCGAGCGCGTCACCAAAATACCTGAGGTCGAAGCCCCCGCGCCTGCGGAAGTCTCTAGCGATGAGACCGCGAGCGTGGAGAACCGCAGTGAGCCAGCCCCAGGCGAAAACGGAGGCGGCCGACGCCGGCGTCGCCGCCGCCGCGGACGAGATCGCGCCGAGCTTGCCGGCCCAACCGCGGAGAACATGGTGGAGGAGACGGCTGCGGAGGGCGCGTCCGAGATCCAGGAGGCCGCGTCAGACGGTGACGGGGTCGCTCCTTTGGGCGAGGACGGTGCAGGCCGGCGCAAGCGCCGCCGCCGCCGCAGGGGCCGCCGCGGGCGGCGGGACCAGCCCTTAGAGGGCACGCCTGCAGAGGCAGCCTCCGACGCCGGGGAGTTTCTGGCAGAGGACGAGGACCAGTCCGATGATTTTGCAGAGGAGGAGGCTGTGGGCAGGCCGACGGGTGATACCCTCTCCGTGCAGCCGGTTTTTAGCCTCGACGTCACGCCCAATGCAGCCTCT
>JAKAVI010000433.1 GCA_021817355.1 Pseudomonadota bacterium
AGACGGAAGTCATCGATATAGCCGATCATCGTGGCCTGGTTGGTGATGAGCTGGTTGAGGGCGACAAGGCCCTTTGTGCTTGAGAGGTCGATGTGGGAGGCAAGCACGGCCGGATCGCTCTGATGAGTATAGGGGGTGATGTGCTCGACAAGGGCGGCATGCACGCGGTCGGTATTGCGGGTCAGAAGGAACATCACCACCGAAATGCCGATCGAACTGCCGATATTGCGCAGGAGATTGAAGAACGACGTGCCTTCGTTGCGCAGACTTGCCGGCAGGGTGCTGAAGGCGACGGTGGACAGGGGGACATAGACAAAGCCCATGCCGATACCCTGGGTGATGCCTGAGAAGACCACAGGCCAGGGTCCCATGAGAAGCGAGAACTGCGTCATCTGCCACAGCGAATAGGCGGTCACGCTGAGGCCGAAAACCATGATCAGGCGCACATCGATGCGTCCGATGAGCCGGCCGACGAGATACATGGCAAAGAGCGTGCCGAAGCCGCGCGGTGCGGTTACAAGCCCGGTGAGGACGACGGGATATTGCAGCTGGTCCTGCAGCATGGGTGGCAAGAGCGCCAGGGTGGCGAAGAGCACGACGCCGATGAGGAAGATGAAGACGTTGGAGGCGACGAAATTGCGATCCTTGAAAAGTTCGGGACGGATGAAAGGTTCGGGGCTCGAGAACATGTGGACGAGGAAGAGATAGAAGCCGAGGCCGGCGATCACCGCTTCGGCGATGATTTCCGGGGAGGCGAACCAGTCCTTGAGCTGGCCGCGATCGAGCATGAACTGCAAGGCGGCGATGGCGAGGCTGAGGGCGGTAAAGCCGAAGAAATCAAACTTGCGGGGCTTGGCCCGCCGGCTTTCGGGCATGGTCAGCAGCAAGAGGAAGAATGCCAGGACGCCGATCGGCAGGTTGATGTAGAAGACATAGCGCCAGGTGTAGTGCTGGGTCAGCCAGCCGCCCAGCGCCGGCCCGAGGATTGGCCCCACGGTGACGCCCATGCCCCAGATCGACATGGCGCGGCCATAATGCTCGGGGGGATTGATATCAAAGAGAACGGCCTGGGAAAGCGGCACCAGCGCGGCGCCGCCGATGCCCTGCAGGAAGCGGAAGAGCACGATCTGGGGCAAGGTGGCGGCAACTCCGCAGAGCGCCGAGGCGGCGGTGAACAGAACGATCGAGGTGAGGAAGATCCGCCGCCGCCCGAACTGGTTGGCCATCCAGCCGCTCAAGGGAATGGTGATGGCCGCTGACACGATATAGGAGGTGAGCACCCAGCCCATCTCTTCGCGTGTCGCCGAAAGCGTGCCCTGCATGTGCGGCAGGGCGACATTGGCGATCGTGGTGTCGAGCGACTGCATGATGGTCGCCAGCATCACCGCGACCGTGATGATGCCGCGATAGGGAATATTGGCGTAATCAATGCGATCTTCCGTAGGCGCCGGGCTCGCTGCGCCGACGCCGCCAGAATCAAACTCGTCCCTCAGGATGCGCGCGTCCTCGTCGGACATGTTTTATCACCTACCAGGCAAATCCGTGACCGGTATCGACCGTAACCTCGACGCTCATGCCGGCAGCGAGGGGAACATTCGCCTTGTGGGCGTGGATGGAGAGGCGCACCGGCACCCGTTGCACCACCTTGACCCAATTGCCCGATGCGTTCTCAGGGGGCAGCAGTGCAAAGCTTGAACCGGTACCGGGACTGAGGCTTTCAACCCGGCCGCTGAACGCGACATCGGGGAAGGCATCGACGGTGAAGCTCGCCTTGTCGCCCTGCCGCACATAGGTGAGGTCGGTTTCCTTGTAGTCGGCCTGCACCCAGATGTGGCTATCGGAGAAAAGGGCAAATTGCGGCTTGCCGGCGTTGACGTAATCGCCGACCGCAAGATTGTCGACCTTGGTGACGATGCCGGACATCGGTGCCCGGATGATGGTGTAGGAAAGATTGAGCCTGGCATCGGCCAGATTGGCCGCGGCCTCGCGCACCTGCGGATAGGTGCGAAGGGGTGCATCGGGCTTGCCATCGAGGGCGGCAAGCGCACTGGCCGTCTTCTGCCGGGCGGCGGCCAGATCCTCCTTGGCGGCGTCGCGGGCATGCTGGGCGGCATCAAACTGGGCGCGTGAGGCAATGCCCGCTTTGAGCAGCTTCTGGGCGCGGGCGTAGTCGCGCTGACGAAAGGCGAGGGTGTCGCGTGCGGCCCGCTGCGCAGCGAGATCCTTCAGATAGGTCGCCTGGCGGGAACGGATCCCCTGGCGGGCCGCAGCGAACTTCGCCTTTGCCGCCAGATAGGCGATGTGAAAGCGCCGCGGATCAAGGCGGAAGAGGATCTCACCCTTGCTGACATGCTGATTGTCGTGAACATTGATCGCAAGTACCCGCGCCGAGATGTTGGTGCTGATCTGAGCCCGTGTGGCGCGGATGAAGGCGTCGTCGGTCGAGACATAGCGTCCGCTCAAAAGCCAATAGAGCCCGCCACCCACGATAAGGACGGCCGGGCCCAGAATGAGAAGTGTCTGCCGGTTGCGCGCAAGCCAAGTGCTGGCGACGCTCCCTCGTGTGTCGGCCATGAAAATCTCAGGGTGTCGAATCCGGGCGGGGTATAGCGCGCTCGGCGTTGCTTTTGAATACCGTATACTTCGAATAGATTATTCGGTATAGCCAAAGAATGCAGGGTAGCGAATTTGCCGAACTCAACGCCTTTGTGGCAGTTGCCGAGGCGCGCAGTTTTGCGCGGGGCGCGCGCAAGCTGGGGCTGGCGCCCTCCACGGTCAGCCAGACCATCCGCATGCTCGAGGAGCGACTGGGTGTGCGTCTGCTCAACCGCACCACCCGCAGTGTGCAGGTCAGCGACGCCGGCGAGCGCCTGTTGCAGCGCCTGCGCCCGGCGATCATGGAACTGCGTGCGGCCGTGGAGGATCTCGATGCCTATCGCGACACCCCGACCGGCACGCTGCGCCTGACCGTGACGAGCGTGGCGGCGCGTGTGGTTCTGGCTCCTCTGATGAAGGCCTTTCTCGAGGCCTATCCGGCCATCACCCTCGATGTCACGATGGAAGATGACATGACCGAGCCGCTTGGCGGGGACGCCGATGCTGGCATCCGGGTGGGCCGGCTGGTGGCCAAGAACATGCAGGTGGTGCAGATCAGCGAGCCGGCCAAGCTCATCGTTGTGGCTGCGCCGGACTATCTCGCCCGTCATGGTGCGCCCAAGACGCCGCAGGATCTGGAACGGCACAACTGCATCCGTCTGCGCAATGAGGCCGGGCACGTCGCCTGGGAATTTGCCAAGGGGCGCCATCGCATCGAGATGTTGGTGCAGGGCGCGCTCGTGGTCAACAATATGAGCCTGCTCATGCAGGCGGTGCGCGAGGGCATCGGCCTTGGCTATACCCTGGAATCCTATGTGCGCGAGGATCTGGCAGAGGGCAGACTGATCGCTCTTTTGACCGACTGGGCGCCCGAGCCGCAGACCTATTATCTCTATTATCCCAAACGTCAGCAATTGCCGGTGCCGCTTGCCGTCTTCGTGAGCTTTCTGAAGGGCGCGCGGTGGAAAGTCCGGGACGGGCGCTGATGGCCGCGGCTAAACGCTGGCCGTATGGGCCTTGCCCCTGCAGTGCCCCAGATCCTGATCGCCTTTTGCGCCCTTTCGTAATGGAGGCGATCTAGAGCTTGGCCCCAGCGTAAGGCTTTGTGATATCTCCTCGCCTGAGGGCGCAAAGAGGGAAATCATGGGTGTGGCAAGGGGCTCTTCGGGACGGGCGTGGAGTGCGCGGGCGATTCAATTGGTGAAGTCCGAGCAGAACCGCTCTGCCGACACCCATCTTCTGACCCTTGATGTGCCAGGGCTTGAGGGCGTGCCCATCTATCTCAAGGATGAATCGAGCCACCCAACCGGAAGTCTCAAGCATCGCCTGGCCCGTTCGCTCTTTCTTTACGCGTTGAGCAACAACTGGCTGCGCGAAGGCATGACGGTGGTGGAGGCGTCCAGCGGTTCCACGGCGGTTTCCGAGGCCTATTTTGCGCGGATGCTGGATTTGCCATTTGTGGCGGTGATGCCGCGCTGTACCGCACGCGAGAAGATCGAAAAGATCGAGTTCTATGGTGGCAAATGCCATTACGTTGATGAGGCGAGCAAGGCCTATGGCGAAGCGATGCGCCTGGCTGAGGAGCTTGCTGGCTACTACATGGACCAGTTCACTTATGCCGAACGGGCGACGGACTGGCGCAGCAACAACAATATCGCCCATTCCATCTTCGAGCAGTTGGCCTGCGAGGCAGCACCGGTCCCGCAGTGGATCGTGTGTGGTGCTGGCACCGGCGGGACCTCGGCAACGCTGGGCCGCTATGTGCGATATAATGGATATGCGACGCAATTGTGTCTCGCCGACCCGGAACACTCGGTCTTTCATCGACATTGGAACGATCGCGGTGTTGAGCACTACGAGGGGCCATCCTCACTGATTGAAGGAATTGGGCGCGCCCGTCTTGAGCCCTCCTTCATCCCTGACGTGGTGGATCGGGCTATTGCAGTGTCCGGTGCCAAGAGCATTGCCGCGTCCCGTGTCCTCAGCCGCTGTCTTGGGAGGCGTTGCGGCGGCTCGACCGGCACGAATTTTTGGGCCTGCGCGGAATTGGTGACGGAGATGATAAAGAGAGGTGAGCGCGGATCGGTGGTGAGCGTGCTTTGCGATCATGGTGATCGCTATGCCTCGACGCTGTTTTCGGAGCAATGG
>JAKAVI010000053.1 GCA_021817355.1 Pseudomonadota bacterium
CCGGCCTCGGCCAAAGGCACTGCCGATGCGCCGGGGCGGCGCGTCAGGCAGAAGGCCGGGCTCAACCCTGCCATTGTGGATCAAGGATGGTCGCTTTTCCGCATCATGCTTGGCTACAAGCTGGCGGATCGCGGCGGCAGGCTGGTGGACGTGCCAGCGGTCTACACCAGAAAGACCTGTTCGGCCTGCGGCCTTGTCGAGGCCGCCTCGCGGCAGGGACAGGCGCGGTTTATATGCGTCGGATGCGCATGCCGGGAATGCCGACAGCAACGCCGCATTGAATATCCTACGGCGCGCGGACAGCGCGTTGAAGCCTATCGAGGGGAACCGTTCTCAACGATCCGGTGAAGCAGGAACCACCCCGAGGAAAGCCGCGTGAGTAGTTTACTCGGAACCCCCGCCATTCAGGACGGGGAGGATGTCAGGCCCGGATTGCAACCGTGTAGTTCGGGTAGGCGTTCCATGGTGGAGTGTCCTACCGTCACACCCATGAAACATGCCAGATTCATTGCCGAAGCCAAGCGTAATCCACTGCGCATCTATGCGCGGCCCATTGATGTGCTGCGTGATCGCAGGCTTGACCATCGTGAGCGTCTGGAAATCCTCAGTACCTGGGAAATCGAGGTGCGCGCCAATGCCGGGGATCTTGGCGGGGTAATGGCGGCACTGGAAGAAGCCAGGCGAAGGCTATCGGACGCCTCTGGAGAAGAGTGAGCTAGGCAAGGAGGAGCACGGCATAGCCCACCTCATCCTGCCAGGATGACGTCAGGCTCCAGCCCGCCGTGCCTGCCAGTTCCGCAAAGCCGGCGATCGTATATTTATGGCTGTTCTCGGTGTGGATGGTTTCACCCTTCGCGAAGGAAAACCGCCGTCCGCCCACCGTGACGATCTGTGCTCTGCGCGAGACAAGATGCATCTCGATGCGCGAGCAGGCGTCGTTCCAGCGCGCCTCATGGGCAAAATCCTCAAGTGAAAAATCGCCCACGAGCTCGCGATTGATCCTGACCAGAAGGTTCTTGTTGAAGGCCGCGGTAATGCCTTGCGCATCATCATAAGCGGCCTTCAGTCTGTCCGGGGCCTTGACGAGATCGATGCCAAGCAGAAGCTGGCCCCGGCTTCCGAGGCCCTTGCGGGCGTGGACGAGAAAGCGCACGGCGTCGGCCGCAAGCAGATTGCCGATGGTCGAACCGGGAAAAAATCCCAGCACAGGTGAGGTACTGATGGCATCGGGCAGCTGAAAGGGGGCGGTGAAATCCGCGGCCAGGGGATAGATGGCAAGTCCTGGATAGCGGGCAGAAAGATCGCGGGCGCAATTGAGGAGCAGTTCGCGATTGATCTCGATCGGCACATAGGCGCTGATAGCGGCCACTGCATCAAGCAGCAGGCGGGTCTTGGCGCTTGAGCCACTGCCGAATTCGACGAGGGCGGTGGATAAAGGCAGTTCTGCGGCCAGACCGCCAACCAGTTCGCCGAGCAGACGATACTCGGCGCGGGTGAGATAATATTCGTCCAGTTCACAGATACGCTCGAATAGTCGCGCCCCTGCCGCGTCGTATAAATATTTGCTTGGCAGTGTCTTGGGCACTTGCTCCAGTCCCTCAACCACATCGCGCAGAAAGCCGGAGCCGGATTTGGCGCGGACAGAAGGACAATCGGCAGCCAGACGCACGCCCATGAACTGCCAGCGCTGGTGGGGATAGAAGAAATTGCGGTAGCTGGCGCGGATATGCTCAACCGGGGTGATACAGGAGCCGCCGCGCAGCACCATCTGATTGATCATGAACTTGCCATTGTACTCGCCGATGGCCCCGTCCGTGGGCACAAACCCCGGATAGGGCCCATAGGGGCTTTGGGTCCACTCCCAGCAGTCGCCATAGAATTGCGAGCCCTTTGCGGGCAGCGGCCGCAGATAATCTGCCTCCAGAAAATTTCCTGTCTCCTTGGCCTCGGTCTGGGCGACAAGCTCCCACTCCGCTTCACGCGGCAGGCGCTTACCACACCAGCGGGCATAGGCATCGGCTTCGTAGTAACTGACATGGCAGACCGGGGCGTCGAGCTCGAGCGCGCCAAGGCCGTTGAGCGTCAGCTCGTGCCAAGCCCCGTCCTGGCGGCGCCAGTAAAGCGGGGCCTGCCAGTTCTCTTCCTGTGCCCTGGCCCAACCATCGGCCAGCCACAAGAGCGGATTGCCATAGCCACCGGCAGCCATGAAGACGAGCCATTCGCGGTTGGTAACGAGCCGTTCGGCGATGGCAAAGGGGCTGAGTACACGTTCGTGGCGGGGCCCTTCATTGTCGAAGGCAAAGCCCTCCCCGTCATGGCCGATGGCAAAAGTACCAGCCTCCCAATGGCCAAAGCTCAATACGCGGGCAAGGGCGGCCGGAGCAGGTTTGGGCGCCGCGTTATAGGCGGGACGGAGCGGGTTTTGCGCGAAGGCGTGCAGAATATCGCACAGCATGAGTTCCTGATGCTGCTCTTCGTGGTTCAATCCCAGCTGGATGCGGCAAAGACGTTCCTCATCAAGAGCGCCCGCAGTGAGCCTAAGCGCCACCGCGTCATCAACATAGGCGCGGTAGCTCGCAATCTGTGCGGCATCCGGCCGGCTCAAAAGGCCGCGCTGCGGCCTTGGATGACGAGCGCCCACCGTCTCGTAATAGGAATTGAAGAGAAAGCCGAAGAAGGGATGAAACGGGCGGTAGTTTTCCACATCCTTGAGCACAAATTCTTCGAAGAACCAGGTGGTGTGGGCGCGATGCCATTTGATCGGGCTCGCATCGGCCATGGATTGAAGGCCCTGGTCTTCGGCGCTGAGGGGCGCGGCAAGATGTTCGGTGCGCGCCCGCACCTGGGCAAAGCGCCGCTGCAGCACCTCAAGGTCAGGGATGGTTCTTTGCGGTGCGCCGGTCAGGTTCAGATTCATCCCTGCGTGTGAGGCGCCTGTCGCACCTTAACTCCAAGTCAGCTTCGGGAGGACAATCATCGCCGCGGCGAAAGGTTCCCGCGGCCGCAGCCCTTGGGTTCGGCCGGAACTGACTCAGGTACCGCAAAAGGTGCGGCAGACCTCTTCTTCGGGCTGTGGCGGGACAGCAAATTCGGCAAACTCCGGCTGCTCGGCGAACGGCGTCTGAAGGACGTGGAGGAGCCTCTGGAAGCGGCTGAAATCCCCCGTCTGGGCTGACTTGATCACCTCCTCGATGCGATGATTGCGCGGAATGTAGCGCGGATTGAGGGCCCGCATGAGGGCAGGGCGGGCCCCCTTGGGGCCCTGATCAAAGCGGTGGTGCCAATTGCCCGCCCATTCATCGTAAAGCTCTGGCGCGACAAAGAGGGCACGCACCTTTGCATCTGCGGCGGGATCTTCAGCGGCCTCGCAGAGCTCGCGAAAGACGAGGGTGAAATCGGCCTTGCCCTGCGCCATGCGCACCAGAAGATCCTGGGCAAGGCTCACATCGGCCTCCTCGGTAGGATCAAGTCCGAGCTTGGCGCAGAGGCCCTTTTGATAGGCGTCCGTAAAGATGGTAGCAAAGCTGCTGAGGGCACCATTGGCTTCGCTCATCTGCGCCTCTTCGTCCGGACCGAGCAGAAAGAGCATCGTTTCGGCCAGGCGGGCGAGATTCCAGGCCGCGATCTGGGGCTGACGGCCATAGGCATAGCGCCCGTGGCTGTCGATCGAGCTGAACACCTTGAAGGGATCATAGCTGTCGAGGAACGCGCAGGGGCCATAGTCGATGGTCTCTGCGGCGATGCTCATATTGTCGGTGTTCATGACCCCGTGCACAAAGCCCACGAGGAGCCATTTGGCGATGAGTTCGCCCTGGCGGTGGATCACCTCTTTGAGAAGTTCGAGATAGGGGTTTTCCTGCTCGGCAAGCTCGGGGTAGTTGCGGGCGATGACATGGTCGGCAAGGAGGGTCAGCGCCTCCTGATCGCCGCGGGCGGCAAAATACTGAAAGGTGCCGATGCGCACATGGCTTTGGGCGACGCGGACGAGAAGTGCGCCTCTGACCGGCCCGTCGCGCCAGATCTCATCACCGGTGGACAGCGCAGCCAGGGCCCTTGTGGTCGGCACCCCCAGAGCTGCCATCGCCTCGCTGAGGAGATATTCGCGCAAGATGGGTCCCAGCGCTGCCCGTCCATCGCCCTGGCGCGAAAACGCGGTGCGTCCGGCTCCTTTCAACTGCAGGTCCCGCCTGATGCCATCGTTGCCGATGATCTCGCCGATGAGAAGGGCCCTGCCATCGCCCAGCTGCGGCACGAAATGGCCGAACTGGTGGCCGGCATAGGCCATCGCGAGGGGGTCGGCGCCGGCGGGCAGAGCATTGCCACAGAGGGCGGCGATGCCATCGGCGGAGGCGAGCGCAGCCCCATCAAGACCAAGGAGCGCGGCGAGCGGAAGATTGAGCGCGATCAGGCCGGGATCGGGCACCTGGAGCGGCGCCTGGCGGACGTAAAACTGCCCAGGCAGACGGGCATAGCTATTATCGAAGCGAAAATTGAGGGTCACTGCTGTCGTTCTCCACCGCAAATCAGATTTGATCGCAATCCCCGGCGGCGGTCAAAAATTCTCTGCCTGGGCTTGGATCCCTTGGGGGCCGTCCCTGCGCGAGCGGACAGCAAAACCCCTATGGCGGCAGTTCTCATTATGGCTGGTGTTGGTAAATCTGGAAGAGTGGGTTTCGTTAAGGTGGAAGGTTTTGCCGTTAATCTGGCTATTGCCGGTGTCAGGGCGGCAGCGGTGGGGG
>JAKAVI010000425.1 GCA_021817355.1 Pseudomonadota bacterium
CACTCAGACCGCTTCTGCTCCCGAAATGATCTCGATCAGCTCTTTCGTGATCATGGCTTGGCGCGTGCGATTATACTCCAGAGTCAGTCGGTCAATCACTTCGCCCGCGTTGCGCGTGGCCGAATCCATGGCGCTCATCTTGGAACCGAATTCTCCGGCTACATTCTCGAGTAGTCCGCGGAAAAGCTGCACTGAAATGTTACGCGGCAGGAGTTCAGCAAGGATTGCAGCTTCGTCCGGTTCATAATCATAGACAACCTTTGCCGTACCAGCTGCCGCGCTGTCATCAATCGGTGCGGGAATGAGCCGTTGAGCGATGGGTTGCTGGCTCATGATCGATTTGAACTGGGAATAGATCATGGTGCAGACGTCAAATTCGCCATTGTCGAACATTTCAAGGACGCGGGCACTGACTTTCTGGGCATCCAAAAACCCGATGCGCCGGACACCCATAAAGTCCAGGGTGTCGACGATCAGATTGCCATGCTGACGGCGCAGCTGATCGCGACCTTTGCGTCCAACACAGAGGATACGAACCTCTTTGCCGGCACCAAGGAGTTCTGCGATCTGCCGGCGGGCGAGACGCACGATGTTGGAGTTGAAGGCGCCGCAAAGACCACGGTCCGCGGTCATGACGACAAGCAAATGGCGCTGGCTGGCGCCTGTGCCGGTCAACAACCGCGGGCCATCTGGATTATCGCGCATACCTGCGGCAAGTCCGGCGATGACGCTGGCGAGCTTCTGGGCATAGGGACGGGCGGCCTCGGCCGCCTCCTGCGCGCGGCGCAGCTTGGAGGCCGCAACCATTTGCTGCGCCTTGGTGATCTTTCGGATCGCCTTCACGCTTGCGATGCGTTTGCGAAATGTGATGAGACTGGGCATACCCGGTCCTTATGCGAAGGCCTTGGAGAACCCGTCGAGGATCTCCTTGAGCTTGGCTTCGATTTCCGGAGTGATCTGCTTGCCCGTGCGGATGAGATCCAGCGTATCCTGATGCTTGGAGCGCATCAGGCGCAGGAGCTCGGCCTCGAAGCGATTGACCTCACCAAGCTGCAGCCGATCAAGATAACCACGCGTACCGGCGAACAGAGACACCACTTCCTCTTCTACTGGCAGAGGAGAATATTGCGGCTGCTTCAGCAGTTCGGTCAGGCGCGAGCCGCGGTTGAGCAGGCGCTGGGTCGCGGCATCAAGGTCGGAGCCGAACTGGGCAAATGCCGCCATCTCGCGATACTGCGCCAGCTCTAGCTTGATTGATCCGGAGACCTGTTTCATCGCCTTGATCTGGGCCGCCGATCCCACGCGCGATACCGATATCCCGACGTTCACCGCCGGGCGGATACCCTGGAAAAACAGATCGGTTTCCAGAAAGATCTGGCCGTCGGTAATGGAAATCACGTTGGTCGGAATGTAAGCCGAAACGTCATTGGCCTGGGTTTCGATGACCGGCAAGGCTGTTAGCGAACCACCGCCAAAGTCCTTGTTCAGCTTGGCAGCCCGCTCGAGCAGACGGGAGTGCAGATAAAACACGTCGCCAGGATAGGCTTCGCGCCCCGGCGGGCGACGCAGCAGCAGCGAC
This sequence comes from Pseudomonadota bacterium, assembly GCA_021817355.1. The sequence goes on from JAKAVI010000425.1 coordinate 1,580, forward strand.
ATCTGACGGTAGGCGACGGCCTGCTTCGACAGATCGTCATAGATGATCAGCGCATGCATGCCGTTGTCGCGGAAATACTCTCCCATCGCACAGCCAGCGAACGGAGCCAGGAACTGCAACGGAGCCGGTTCTGAGGCGGTAGCGGCAACTACAATGGTATATTCCATGGCCCCGGCGTCTTCGAGGGTCTTGACGATCTGAGCCACCGTCGAGCGCTTCTGGCCGATCGCAACGTAGATGCAATAAAGCTTCTGGCTTTCATCGGTGCCCCGATTGACAGCGCGCTGATTGAGAATGGTGTCAATGGCAATGGCGGTCTTACCTGTCTGACGGTCACCGATGATCAGTTCTCGCTGGCCACGCCCGATGGGAATGAGCGAGTCGATTGCCTTAAGTCCGGTCTGCATCGGTTCTGACACGGATTTGCGCGGAATGATGCCTGGAGCCTTGACATCGACCCGGCGCCGTTCGGCGACGTCCTGCAGCGGACCTTTGCCATCGATCGGATTGCCCAAGGGATCAACCACGCGACCCAGCAGGCCCTTGCCCACCGGTGTCTCAACGATGGCGCCGGTACGCTTGACGGTGTCGCCTTCCTTGATGCGGGTGTCGGAGCCGAAAATCACCACACCGACATTGTCGACTTCAAGGTTGAGGGCCATGCCCTTGATCCCACCGGGGAACTCAACCATTTCACCGGCCTGGATATTATCGAGGCCATAGATGCGGGCAATGCCGTCGCCCACCGACAGGACCTGTCCCACTTCGCTGACTTCGGCCTCGGCCCCAAAATTCTGGATTTCGCGCTTTAGGATGGCGCTGATCTCGGCGGGCTGAATATTCATGCTCGTTTTCCTCGTACCACTATTGGGGGCTGCACCTTCGTGCAGCCAAATACTAACCGCGCATTGCCACTCGCAATGCGTTGAGCTTGGTGCGCAGGCTTGAATCAATCATCCGCGAACCCACCTGAACCACCAAGCCCCCCAGAAGTCCCGGATCGACTTGGGTAGCAAGACGGGCCTCCCGCCCAAGCTTGGCGCGCAACGCCGCCTTGATCTGGCCAACTTCTTCATCATTGAGGGGACGGGCGCTGATGACCTGCGCCTGTATTTCGCCACGCTGGCGGGCAAGCCGCGCCTCATAGGCACGGATGATATCGCCAATCGCAAACAAGCGGCGCCGGCGTACCAACGTCAGGATAAACCGTCGGGTCAGGGGCGTCGCCTGCATGCGTTCCAGGATCGCGCTCATCCCCTTGGTCTGCTGGTCGCGGCTGAATACCGGGGCCCGAACCAGGCGCCGCAAGTCCTCGCTCTCGTCGATCATGCTGCGCAGTGCCGTAAAATCCCGTTCCACCTGCTCGGCAACGCGCTCTTCCTGAGCGAGTTCGAACACGGCCCTGGCGTAGCGCCCGGCCAGGCCCTGATCAAGTGAGTGTTCTGTCGCCACTGGCGCCCCGCTGTCCGTGGCCGCCCAGGAATCACGCGGCCGATGCTAACGCTTGGATTGATTGGAATATTTAGGCTACGTGGCAGATCGGTAATCTGCGACGCGCGAGGCACTTAGCATGAGGGTGTGTCAGGTGCAACAATCTGTCGGGCCGGAACGATACCCGCGGCGTCGCGCCGCTCTTTTGGGGCAGGTACCCCCGGGCCGTCCTGAGCTGGCGATGTGGCCACACAACCCGCCGCCATCCCCCGAAAAAGTAAAACCGAGGGCGACCTTCTTGCTCCCGGCCTGACGCCGCGCCAAGCTCAGAACCCAGATCCTCCAAACCCAAGGACCTCTCCATGCTTCCCCGTTTGCAGATCGTGATCGCCAGCACCCGGCCAGGCCGCGTTGGACCCGTAATAGCCCAATGGTTTCATGGCTTTGCAACCAAACATGGGCAGTACGACCCGCAGCTTGTCGATCTCGCCGAACTTGGGCTGCCGCTTTATGACGAGCCCAATCATCCCATGCGCCGGCAGTACACCAAGGAGCACACCAAGGCGTTCAGCGCCCTCGTCAAGGCGGCGGACGCGACGGTGTTCGTCAGCCCAGAATATAATTACTCACCCCCTCCCAGCCTGGTAAACGCCATCGATTACCTCTTTTGGGAGTGGCAATACATGCCGGTGGGCGTGGTTTCCTATGGTGGGGTGTCTGGCGGCTTGCGGGCCGCCCAGGCCATTCGTCTTATGGCCACGACCCTGAAGATGATGCCGCTGCCGGAGGGCGTCGCGCTGCCCAACGTATTCAATCAAATCAAGGATGGCGTATTTTCGGCCAACGAGCTTAATGAACAGGGCGCTGCGGCAATGCTGAATGAGATGCACAAATGGAGTACGGCCCTGGCAGGGCTGCGGGCGGGGATCCGTGCCCTTTAGGCCCTAAACCTTCTGTCCCTTTCCCCGCGCGCGGATGGCGGTCGGGAAAGCCTGCGCAGGGAGGGTTCTCTGGATCGCAGGCCAGAGCTCGGCAATCCCTCAGTCTATGGCGTGAAACAGGCGCGCGAGACGGAAGGCGCCCAACCAGCCATCGCGCGAGGCGTTGAGGAAGTCATAGGAGCCAAGAATCAGATCTGCCTGACCTATGACGTTTGCCACCGGTACAAAGCCCAGCCCCCCCTCTGAGCGCGGTACCCGGCTGTCGAGTGAATTGTTGCGGTCGTCCCCCATCATAAACAGATCGCCTTTGGGCACCACATAGACCTTTGTGTTATCCAGGGCGTCGTTGTTGTCCCATTGGAAAATGGCGTGGTGTACCCCCCCGGGAAGGTACTCGATGTATTTGGGTACACGCACATAGGCCCCGCTTTCGGTTTCTACCCGGCCGGTTCCGTCAGGCTTGCGCACCACCTCGGTGCCGTTAATGAAGAGCCGGCCATGAACCACCTGAATTCGGTCTCCGGGCAGGCCTATCACCCGTTTGACCCAGGCCTCCTTGTGACCCACTGGGTAGAAAACGACCACGTCGCCACGATGGGGCATGCGGCCGAATAGCCGTCCCTTGATGTCGGGAAAGAGTCCCCAGCGCACCGAGTAGTGACTGTAGCCATAGGCATATTTCGCCGCGATGATGGCATCGCCAATGGCCAGCGTCGGTTCCATCGAGCCCGATGGCACGTAGAATGGTTCGGCAATGGCAGTGGTGGCGAAGAAAA
>JAKAVI010000307.1 GCA_021817355.1 Pseudomonadota bacterium
AGCTGGACCCTGCGCGTGGATATGCTGGGCGATTTTGTATGCCGCCTGCTCACATACATGCGGAAGAAGGGCGTCAAGAAGGTTGAGGTCGCGCTCCGACCCGAGGACAGGGACATGAAAATCGGTCCCTGGATGGAGCCAGACAATTTCAATCCGAACTATCTGATGCGGGCCCAGCACCTGATGCCAAAGGCAGGCGACAAGCGCGACTGGCAGCACACCCAGGATTACTGGCGCGAACGCGACGAACTGCCCAACATTGACCTGGGCGGTGCTGAATTCCGTTATAGTTGATGGCGATCAGCTGGGCCGGACGGTGTTCATCCGGCCCAGCTGAAAGTCGTTGCAGCATCAGGCGCCAGCGCAGGCAGGGAACGGTCCTAGATGTGCTCCCAGGCCACCCTCCACGGGCCCACCCCAATCGGCAGCCAGAGCTGAACTCTGGTTGCCACACTACATCGCAAGGCCGTCATCAGCCGGCCATACCCGGTTCGCCATAACACCTCGCCCCTGCCCCAGGCACCACGGAGCACCTCCCTCAGAGGAAGGAGGCACTCCAGATCATGGCCATGGCATCAGGCAGTTTACAGCCGCTCGATGATGGTGACGTTGGCAAGACCGCCGCCTTCACACATCGTCTGCAAGCCGTAACGCTTGCCACGGGCCTTCAGCGCGTGAACCAGCGTCGCCATCAGCTTGGCACCAGACGCACCAAGTGGATGGCCGAGCGCAATAGCACCACCGTTGACGTTCAACTTTGCCGGATCGGCGCCGGTCGTACGCAACCAAGCCAGCGGCACTGATGCGAAGGCTTCATTGACCTCAAAAAGATCGATGTCACCGATCTTCATGCCGGCACGCTTGAGCGCCTTCTCGGTAGCCGGCAGAGGGGCTTCAAGCATAATGACCGGATCATGGCCGAGCAAAGTCAGATTGACAATCCGTGCCATGGGTTCGACGCCAAGAGCCTTGAGGCCTCGCTCATTTGCGATCATCACGCCGGCCGCACCGTCACAGATCTGGCTCGCGGTAGCTGCACTGAGCCGTCCACCCTCACTGACCAGCTTCACCCCCTTGATGCCTTCCAAGGTAACGTCAAAGCGGATGCCTTCGTCGACCGTGTGCATTTCCTTCTTGCCGTCGGCGGTGGTGATCTCCACGGGTACGATTTCGTCCTTGAAGGCGCCGGCCTTCGCCGCAGCGATGGCCTTCTTCTGGCTCTCGTATCCGAACTGATCAAGCTCATCCTTCGAAAGATCGTATTTCTTCGCCATCATCTCGGCGCCCATGAACTGGTTGAACTGTATGCCGGGATAACGCGCTTCCTGACGCGGGCTCTTCGGGGTACCGAAGCCGTTCTTGGCCGGCAACACCACCGGCAGCCCCATCGGCACGCGGCTCATGCTTTCCACGCCTGCGGCAATCACGATGTCCTGGGTGCCGCTCATGACCGCCTGGGCGGCGAAGTGCAACGCCTGTTGCGAGGAACCGCACTGTCGGTCCACGCTGGTGGCAGGCACGCTTTCGGGCAGTTTGGAGGCCAGTACCGCCCCACGCGCGACATTGAACCCCTGCTCGCCAGCCTGACCGACACAGCCCATGATCACGTCTTCGATCAGCGCGGGATCAGCTCCCGTGCGTTCCATCAGGGCATCCAAAAGGTTGCCGGCAAGATCGGCCGGATGCCAGCCGGAAAGCCGCCCGCCCTTGCGCCCACCCGCCACACGTGCGGCAGCCACGATATAGGCTTCTGCCATGTCATTCTCCTTTGTCTGAATTGGGATATCCAATGCGGTCACTTTAAGCGCTTACACTGCACCCGCGAAGTATTTTCCTCCGCTGCCGTTGCGTCAGTTGCCCAGCTTGCCATGTTCGGTGGCTCACTGTGCGAAATCATCCGCTGTGTTGCCGGTATGATGGAACATTCCTGTCAGGCATGGCCGCCATGTACGCCACATACTGGCGGGGCCCATGGGGCATGGCTGGCTGGGGGACTAAGATTCACGCCCATTGATTTTATTAGATAATTTCGCCTGACTGGCTGAAATGCCGTCAAAAATACCGTCAGAATTTTCCCCAATAAATCGAAAAAGTGGCGGTCCATTCGTAGATTCGGATCGGTACGACATTGCCGCGCTGACCGATTGCAAGTGGTACGCGCCTCGATGCGCACGCAAGTCGAAGATCAAATGCTTTGATCAATGCCCCAAACGCCGGCCGGCATCACCGACCGGCGCAGAAATCGTTACTCCTGTGCGTCGTTCCGCTTTGGTGCCTCCAATGATCGGGCGATTACATCGGGGTCAGGCCTCCTGGCGGGCAATACCGTCCCTTGCCCTTCATCGGAGGTCGATCGCCGGCTACCGCGTAAGACCCATGCTTGGAGGATCGCAGCACGGGTCTGTCGCGACGGCGATCGCGGTTGCCCGCAACTGAACGTGGCTGCGGAATTCGCAGATCCCGTCCACCCTGCCCGCCGCGTCGCAGCTGCCCACAAGACGCAGATGCACCGCCGTCTGGAGACCATCTGCCGGGCCATCACGACGCCCGATCATGCAGCGGTCACCGCAATGCAGATTGCCCTTCTGTTTGATGGTGCATTCATGAGCGATGGACGGCTCAAGGCCTTTGCGGCCGCAGACCCGCTGCAGGAGGCCGTTCGAGGCATCCTCGGCAGCGCGGCGACATCCCCGGAACGGGCCACCCATCATCTGTGAGAATTCAAGATCTTGGGCCGCGGGCGGGCCTGCGAACCCGAAGGATTGTTGGCAATCAATCTATATAGACGCGTGACCGCGCCCCGGTCACTGGGGTGTGGGCCGAGGCGGCAGGCGACACCATTAACGAGGCCAATATCGCGGAGAAACCAGGGCCATGAAGCAGATCGTCCGCGATTGTCTGACAGGGCGAACGGACGAAGGTGGAAGGCTGGCGGTCCGGCTTGGTGGAATTCCCGAACGGAGGCTTGGGCCAGATGACAGCTTCGGGTGCGCCAGCCCCACTCGCTGCCGGCGGATCGATCCGCCGCTCTTTCCTTAATCTCTTTCCTTAATCTTGCAGGAAATACATTATTGCTGTAGATTGCAGCAATCGGAGGTTCCACATGACCCGCTATTCCACCAGCGATTTGTCCCGCAAATCGGGCGATATCATCGCCGAAGCTTTGCGCAGCCCCGTCACCATCACCCAACGCAACAAGCCGCGTCTGGTGCTTCTCAGCATCGAAGATTACCGGCGCCTGATGGCGCGAGGCGATACCCGCAAAGCCGGCACTCTCGAAAGCATGTCCGATAACGACTTTGCCGAGTTTCAACGCGCCGTGACCGACTATGCCGCCAACAGCGAGGAGCCATGAGCTTCGAGGATCTGCGCACCGGCTCGGTGCTGCATTTCCCCTATTTGTGGGCGCGCGAAGCAGCGCAAGGCGAAACCGAAGGCCGCAAGCCGCGACCGGTCGCGGTCGGCGTACGCATCCCCAAACCCAATCGTCAAGACGTACTTGTACTGTTTCCCATCACCAGCAAGGAGCCGTCGCGCGGCCGCTTCGCAGCCGAAATTCCCGATATCGAAAAACGGCGCGCAAGCCTCGACGGCAGCTTGCGTCTCTGGATCATTCTCGACGAATACAATCAGGACGTGATCGGCCAGTCCTACTACCTGCAGCCGGAGCCACCGCTGGGGTATTTCAGCAAGGCGTTCTTTCTGCCGCTGCTGCAAGGTTTCATCCAGCGTCGTGCACAGGCGCGCGTTGTCGATCGCAGCCGCTAATCTTTCGGCGCGCTCGCCGTTTATGCCGTCCGCATCCCCTCGGGTGGTCCAGCGCACGATCCTTCGGAGCTGAGATAGCGCGAATCAGGGCTGGCCGCCATTTGGGTTGCCATCTTTCAAGGTGCTATCGCCACGCGCACGCGGTCCTGCTGCTGCAGGAAGTTCACGTCGGCGAGCCAGGTCTCGATTGATGGAAGCTGCATCACGCCGCGTGATGTCGCGCGCAAATCTGCCCGAGTGTAACCAGGGATTCCAGTACAAAATGGAATGCATCCCTTCAGTGCTACTGCTGTATTCGGGTCGGACAGTCGTGGAATTGGCTGGGGGACTAGGATTCACGGCCATTCATACTGTTGGAAGAATCTCCTCCATACCGTCAGAAATGCCGTCAAAAAATATTTTGCCAAAACGAGGGGCGGTATACCCATGGGATATAGGCTGAGATCGGGCCGCCTAACCCTGCAAGGTTAGGCGCGCGTTCGATCCACCTTTTCTTGGTCCCGAGGGCCCCTGCCTAAACTTAACTCGCCGCGTGCACCTTTGCCCTGAGGTATCCGTGAACACCTCTGTACTTGCGCCGCTGTTATTAAAGCCACCTCGCGGGCGAACCGGGCAATTTCCTTCATCATATAAGCGCTCATCCTGACAAGTGTGGATGGCTGCGAGAATGCGCGTAAATCTGGCGTCGGGCGAAAAACTGGCACGAACTTTGCCGCTGATCTGTTCGTAGCACCCTGGCTGGGCGGCCAACCCCTGTCAACGCCGCCAGCCGCCGAAGGCGGTGGCCGAAGGCCAGCGTTTACTGGGTTTGGCCGCCCAGCGACCATCAATCAACGAGATCGGCCTTTCTGTAGTCACGACCGGTCAGCGCCAGCATCCCTTTGTGCTGCCGTATGCATTCGACGCCGTCTATCAGCAGTTCTTCACCGCCAGTAACA
>JAKAVI010000134.1 GCA_021817355.1 Pseudomonadota bacterium
CCAGATAGATCATCAGAAGAACGCTGGCGCGGCCCCTTGCAGAGGTTCCCCGGAGCGGTTGCGCCGCCGCGCGGTTAAGGGGATAAACCCCAGGTTTTGCCCCGGCCGCGCGCCACAGGATGCCCACGATGAATTTTGCCTCAGCCATTCGCACCATCCCCGACTATCCCAAGAAGGGGATCATGTTTCGTGACATCACGACGCTGCTCGGCAATGCGCGGGCCTTTAGAGCTGCGGTCGATGCCCTGGTTCTGCCCTATGCCGGGGTCAAGCTCGACGCCGTCGCCGGCATCGAGGCCCGCGGCTTCATCCTCGGTGGCGCGGTCGCCCATCAGCTCTCGATTGGCTTCGTGCCGGTGCGCAAGAAGGGCAAGCTTCCCCATGAGGTAATCGGCGAAGATTATGATCTCGAATATGGCAAGGACCGCGTCGAGATCCACGCCGATGCCGTCAAGAAGGGGGAACGGGTCATCGTCATCGATGATCTGATTGCCACCGGTGGGACGGCGTTTGCCGCGATCAAGCTTCTGGAGCGGGCCGGGGCCCATGTCATGGGCTGCGCCTTCGTCATCGATCTGCCGGAGCTGGGGGGAGCCGACAAGATCAGGGCTCTCGGCAAGGAGGTGGTCTCGCTGGTGTCGTTCGAGGGCCATTAGCGGCGGGGGATCCGGGCGTGGGCGCGTGGCGGCCTTTGCGCTGCCTCAAGAAGGGGGGCAACAAAAGTTTACCCTTGCCGCCACAGCGGCACAGCGCCCAACTATACAAATTCGTCGGCTTTGCCGGTGCGACAAACTTTCCGCTTTCGAGACTGCCCCTCAGCCTGTAGCCAATTGGCTTCATGCGCTTGTTGATCGTTGAAGACAACGTGAGGCTGGCCGCCTTGATGGCCAGGCTCGTTGGCGAAAACGGCTACGCGACGGACGTGGCCGCGAGCCTTGAGGAGGCGCATGCGGCGATCGCGACGGCCGACTACGACGTCATCCTGCTCGATCTGTCGCTGCCCGACGGCGACGGCAGGGATATTCTGAACGCGGTGCGCCAGCGCCAGTCGCATGCCTTTGTGCTCGTGGTCACTGCGCGCGGCGATGTTGTCAGCCGCGTCAGTGCCCTCAATGCCGGCGCTGACGACTATATTGTCAAACCCTTCTCGGACGAGGAGCTGATTGCCCGTATCCGTGCCGTACGCCGGCGGGCGCGTGAGATAAAGGATGAGGTTCTGGCCACAGGCAATGTCCGTCTTGATACCGGCTCCCTCAACCTCACCATCGCCGGGCGCAGCGTCGTCATGCCAAGGCGCGAGCTCAGCGTGCTCATGGCGCTGCTCCATCAACCAGGACGCGTCCTCAGCAAGGAGCGGCTGGAGCGTGCTATCTACAGCTTGGATACCGAGGTCACGGCCAATGCGGTTGAAGCCGCGGTCTCGCGCCTGCGCCGTCGTCTCACTCAGGAAGGAGCAACCGTGGATCTCGTCGCCATGCGTGGCATCGGCTATATTCTGACTGAACGCTCATGATGGTGGCCAAAGGAGCGGCGATGCCGTTGTCGCGCATTCTGGCGATCCGCATGGCTGCGGTGTCGCTCAGCCTGTCGCTTTTGCTGACGGCGGCGTTTTTCATCTATTACCTCACGAACACCGCGCGCCTGCGTGAAGCCACACTGCGCCGCAACATCGGTGCGATCGCCGCGGCGCTCAATGCCGGCATCAATCCGGCGACGCTTCCGCTCTATCGCAATCATCCCGGAGCCTATGGCTTTCGCGTGTTTGACCGCCGGGCTCTGGCCAGCCGTCACATCCTCGCTGAGGCCTACACGCGCTTTCTTCCACCGGTCCAGCATCTGGACACGCGCAAGGGCGATGATGGCGATAAGGACGGCGATCTCTTCGCGGTTGGCACCGATCTCTTTGACGGCTTTCGGCGCTTTACCCCTCATGGCGCCTCTGTGCCCGGGGGGCATGAGGTGTCCCTTCTCATCCATCGCGTGGTGCTTTCCGGGCACAAATACTGGATCCAGGCCGACATGATCGGAGATCCGGCGTGGATCGGTCTTGATGTCATCGCCGCCCAGCTCTTCAATCACGTCTTCTTTCCGCTTCTTCTCATCGTGCCGGCGCTGACGCTGGCAATGTTTCTGGCGACGCGCGATGCCTTGCGACCCTTGCGGAGGCTTTCCGCCGAAGCCAATGAGATTGCGAGCCAGGTTGCCCGCGGCCAGCCCTTGACGCCGGTTTCGAACCGCGACATGGCGCGCGAATTTGCCGAAGTTGCTGCGACAACGAACGCCATGCTGGCGAAACTGGAAAACTCCCTGCAGCTGCAGAAGCAGTTTGCCTCCGATGCTGCCCACGAGCTGCGCACTCCCCTTGCGGTCTTGCTGCTCGAGGTCTCGCAGCTGCCTCCAAGCACTCTGCGCGACCGTATCAAGGCCGATCTGGAGGAATTGGGCGGCCTTGTCGGTGAGCTGTTGCGCTTTGCCCAGGCTGAAGATGTCTTCAGCCGCGAGCTCAACGAAATCGATGTTGTCGCCGCCGCCCGCAAGGTGTGCGAGGAGGCAGTGCCCCAGGCCATCGCCGCCCGTCACATGATCGAGTTCAGCGCTGCCACCCAGCCCCTGATCGTTGCGGGCAATGCCACGCTGATCGAGATCGCCATCCGCAACCTGGTCGAAAACGCCATCAAATATTCTCCTGCCGACACCACCGTGTCGGTGTCGGTCGAAGCCGGACCCCGCGTAATCGTTGAGGATCAGGGCCTTGGTATTCCCGAAGCCCAGCACGCGGCGGCGTTCGACCGCTATTGGCGGGCAGATAACAGACAGGGCACAGGGGCAGGGGTGGGCCTGGCGCTGACGCGACGCATTGCCCAGCTGCATGACGGCCAGATCCTCATCGAGGCCCGCCCGCGCGGCGGTACGAAGATGGTGCTGAGCCTGGTGCGTGGCGAAAATCCGCGCGCCCGGTCAATCGCCAATGCCGAATATAAAGAATTTACAACAAGCTTCAGTCAAAGTTGAAATTTGGCTGTGACCATTCTGGAACCAATGGCAGCGAATACCAAGAAATAAACTCTGCCGTCAGCGTGCCGTCAGCGCGGCCCGCTATTTTCGTTCGCATGCGGATGATGTGAAGCGGTTTCACGCGCGCGCCAACCAACTACAGCAAGGCGATGACACGGCAGCTGCCGGCGTAACGGCGGCACCGCGTGATCCTTGTGCGAACGGAGCGGCAGGCTTTGATGAATTGTCGATACGACCCCCATAGCGGATCTCCCTATGCCTTTGCCAGGGAGAACTCCGTCAGAGGACAGATTTGGCCGCGCCAGCGGGGGGACAAATCCCAACCCCGTGTCTTTCTTTATTCGCATGACACCTATGGGCTCGGCCATCTGCGCCGCAATCTGGCCATTGCCGAGCATCTTTTGCAGCGCCAGCGCCAGTTCAAGGTACGTCTTCTGACCGGGTCTCCGGTGATCCAGGACTGGTCGCTGCCACAGGGCCTTGACGTCACCGCCCTGCCACCGGTGGTGAAGACCGGCGTGGAAACCTACCGGCCGCGCAATTCCCAATTGCCCTTCGGACTGATCAAGGCCTATCGCGAGGCTCTGATCCTCAAGGCGGTGATTGCTGAAGCCCCCGATGTGCTTCTCGTCGATCACGCACCGGCGGGCATGAATGCCGAACTTCTGGCCACGCTTGCCTTCATTCGTCGCGAGATGCCGTCCACCCATGTGGTGCTTGGTCTGCGCGACATTCTGGATGCGCCCCAGACGGTGCGCGAGATCTGGAGCGAGCAGGCCATCATTCCCCTGATCGAAAACCTTTATGACCAAGTCATCGTCTATGGCTGCCGCTCGCTCTTCGATGTCGTCGAAGGTTATGGCCTGCCGGCCTCGATTTCGGCCAAGCTGAGCTATAGTGGCTATGTCGCCCGTACGCCGCGTCCTGCCTCCTCACGTCCCCGCGCGGGCCAAAAAACGATACTGGTCACCGCAGGCGGCGGCGAGGACGGCTTCTTTCTCATGGAAGCCTATCTCGATGCGCTCACTCATCTTGGTGAAGGCGCAGTGCGCTCGAAGATCGTAACGGGTCCGCTGATGTCGCCGGCCCAGCGCCAGTTGCTCGAGGCTCGCGCCCGCGCCACCAGCGCGATCGAGATCATCACCGTGACGACCGATCTTCCCACCATGCTCGATGATGCCGATCTCATCGTCTCCATGGGCGGCTACAACACCAGCGTCGAAATCATCGGTAGTGGCAAACCGGCGATCCTCGTGCCGCGTGCAGCACCGCGCGCCGAACAGAAGATGCGGGCGCAGATGCTGGCACGGCTGGGCTATGTCTGGATGGCTGAGCCCAGGGAGGGACTGGCCGGGCGCCTTGCGGCACAGATGGCGGAATTTCTTTGTGGAGCCCGTCCGCACCGCGGCGCCCCTGGGCTTGATCTGGATGGTGCGCGCCGCGTTGGCGATCTCCTCGAAACCATGGTGTGCGGGGTCCGTCAAGGCCTGGAGATGGCCCAATGAGCACTTCCTCCGCCCCCATCGCCTACATCATGAAGCGCTATCCGCGTCTGTCGGAAACCTTCATTCTGAACGAGATCAAGGTTATGGAAGATCTCGGGGCCGGCCTTGAGCTGTTTTCGCTCCTGCCGCCCGAGCCCCCGCCCCATCACCCGCTGGTGGGCGAAATCAGGGCGAAGCTGCAT
>JAKAVI010000132.1 GCA_021817355.1 Pseudomonadota bacterium
GGCCGGAATGCGGCTTTTTGGCCCAAGCGAGGTCCTGCGGGACATGCGCCTCAGCTCGCTTGCCTTCCTGATCAGCCTGGGGAGCGGCAGCATTATCCTGCATACGCTCAAGACCCTGCTGGGACGGCGGCGACCGCGGGACGAGCTGGAACTGGGACTTTACGGGTTTCGGCCCCTTCACCTCGATTTCAAGAACGATTCATTTCCCTCCGGTCACGCCCTGACTATTTTCTGCGCGGCGGTCATTCTTTCGGCCACGATACCCGCACTGACACCCATCTGGTTTGCCATTGCCCTCTATCTGGCCATGACCCGGGCGCTGCTCAACGCCCATTTTCTGAGCGACGTGTTCATCGGCTCGGCGATCGGACTTTTGACCGCCCGGCAGATTATAATCTGGCTGTTCCCCAGCTTGACGCAGCCCTGGTTCTGAAGCGCCCGGCGTTGCGGGAAGGACTGGGTGCCGTGCTGCGGGCGCGGTTCGCGCCCGCCCCAGACGAGCCAGCGAGATCAACCTCGATCTATGTGGCGTTACGGAACCAGGTCGCGAGGACCGCGATGCGGCCTTGCCCCTGGTTGTGAAGGAGCTTACGCACACGATCATGCTGTCGCGTGCTTTATCTTGACTCAGGCGGTTCTTCCGACCTGGCGCCGTCATGCCCTGCCTGACGGAGACGTTGCTGTTCCACCCTCGAGCGGGTAACGCGCTGGCTCGCCTCATCGAGGGGATAACCGGCCAGCTGCCACAGATTGGCAAAGGACAGGACAACCGGACACAGGATGAAGAAGATCCGCATATGTTCGATTGCAAGCGGTGAATTATGCAATTTGGGATCGAACCCCAGCCAGGCCAAAATGGCAAAACTGATGCCTACCGCCCAGCCGAGCCCGAACTTGTTGGTCAGCGCCAGGAGTGAATACATCACGCCAGCACGCTCGGCCCCGTGATGGGCGGTATCGAGATCCGCCACATCGGCCATCATCGCCCTGAGCAAAAAAGTGGGAGCGCCATAGTTTGCGCCGCTGAGCACAATGATGGCCAGAGCGGGCAAAAGACGCCCGGCTGGCACCAGAAGATAAAGCGGCACGGTAACGAAGGTGTAGGCAAACGACAGCCGCAAGGTGCGATCCTTGCCGATGCGCCGGGCGAGCCACATCCAGGCGGGAATGAACACGATACCGCTAACGAAATAGGCGAGTAGCAGCGTACCGGCCCAGACGCGCAGACGCAGGGCAAAATCGGCAAAGTAGAAAAACATGGCCCCGAGTGCACCGGCTGAGGTCGAGACCAGAAGATCTGCAAGAATAACCCGACGCAGCGCGCCATCGAACAGCAAAAACCTGAGGGTCTTGAGGAGCGGGGCATGGGTCTTCAGCAGCACAGGCGGCTCCGGTACCACGCCAACCACAAGGAAAATCGCCGGTACCAGGAAGACAAGGGCAAAACATGCCATGGCCAGAACCTGGGTTGCCAACGGATAGCCGCCAGCATGCTCCAGCAGTGCCGGAATGATGAGCACGCCCACCATGCCCAGAATGATCGTGACCTGCGCCCAGCCATAGATGCGACTGCGTTCATGATAGTCGCTGGAAAGCTCCGCACCCCAGGACAGATGGGGAATGGTGACCATCGACCAGCCGAGATACATCAGGAACAGCCACAGGCTGAGATGAAGCGGACTGACTGGACCGCCCGGTACAAACACCATCCAGATACCGAGCGCCAGTATCGGCGTACCCAGCAAAACCATCGGCCGCCGTCGGCCGAAGGGGGTATGAAGGCGGTCACTGATGTAGCCCATGAGGGGATCGACAAAGACATCGGCGATGCGGCAGCGGCTGAAGACAACACCCGTCGTAGCAAGGCTGAGACCCATCTGGCGGCTGGCATAGAACCGCGGCAGATGCACGACGATCGGCAATCCCAGCGCCGCCAGTGGCAGATTTGGCAGCACATAGGAGAAAATCCGGAACGCTGACAGACGATGCGCAGTTTCGGCTTTTGGGGGCGGTGCGGGTTGCTCCATGAATGGCTCACTGCGTCGCGCGGAAGCGTGCAATGAGCCCATTTTCCTCCGCAAGGAGGGCCGCAAAGGATGGACGCGCATGGATGCGGGTCACATAGGCAGCGAGCCGGGGCCAGCGCTCCTTGGAAGGAACTTCGCCGGCATGCCGGAAATTGACAAACATTGAACCGACGGTGATGTCCGCAATCGAAAAGCGCCCATCGACAAGGAATTCATGAGTCCCGATCTCGCGCTCAAGATAATCGAACAGGGGAGGAATTCTCTGCGTCAGGGTTTTGGTACAGACGGATTCATCCGGCTCCTGTCGTAACATGCGCTTGACGATGCGTTCGAAGAACAAGCCTCGACCAATGGTTTCGGCCACTGCACTGTCTGCGTATTCCTCAAACCAGAGCGCTCTGGCTCTTGCAAAGGCTGTTTTGGGATAAAGAGCGGGCTCGGGATATTTGTGTTCGAGATAGTCGCAGATCACGCTGGAATCCGGCAGGGTGTTGGGCTCGGGCTGATCGGTATCGCGTAATACCGGAATGCGCTTGAGCGGACTGATCGCCAGAAATTCGGGCTGCGGGGCGAAAGGATTGACCGGGTCGAGCCTGTAATCGATTCCCTTTTCGATCAGAAACACGCGCACCTTGCGCACAAAAGGGGAGACATTGCCTCCATAAACGATCAGGCTCATGCACAGACTTCCTTTCCGTCAGCGTGATTGACAGCGTGTCAGTTCCGTCGCACAGGATCAAGCATGTGGTGCCCGAGCAGGGCCCGGCATCCGGCCGCGCCATCGGGATCATGAACTCTGAGAGGCAAGCGTGACGCTCCAAGTTGATGTGTTCTGGTCATTCCGCAGTCCCTATTCCTATCTGGCGACGCCCCGGTTGGTTGAACTGACACGCCGCTATGATCTTGTGATCAACGCCCGCCCCGTCTACCCGCTCGCAGTGCGTCAGGCACAGTTTTTTGACCATGTGCACCCGCAATGGATACCCTATCTGCTGCGCGACACCGCCCGCATCGCCCAGATGCAGGGCCTGGCTTACCGCTGGCCCAGTCCTGACCCGGTGAAGATCGATCCGGCCACACGTCATGGAACGCCGGATCAACCCCATATTCACTGGCTGACGCGTCTTGGCTGTGCCGCCCAAGAGGCCGGCAGTGGCCTTGCCTTCCTTGATGAAGTCAGCCGCGTCATCTGGGGCGGGACCAAGAACTGGCACGAGGGCGATCACATCGCCCTGGCGACAGCCCGCGCCGGTCTTGATTTTGGCACGTTGCGTGCCAAAATAGAAGGGGAGCCGCAGAAATACGAAGCCATCATCCAGGACAATCAGCGGGCCCACGAAGCGGCTGGACACTGGGGGGTTCCGACCATGGTATTCGAGGACGAACCATTTTTCGGACAGGACCGCATCGACGTCCTTGAGTGGCGGCTAAAGCAAAGCGGGCTGCAGTTAAGAAAGTAGCGCATGGCCAATGCCATACTTGCAGTTGGCTTGGGAGGCATCGGCCTTCTGATCATCGCCATGGTGGCTCTGCGCAAGGCCTCAGCCGGGCTTTATCTCTTCAGGCGTCTTGCCACGCGGCGGATGGGCCGGCAGCGGCCACGTCTTGCCAGCAGCAATGAGCTCGTGGTCCTGCTTTGTGGCACCGGCTCCCCCCTTCCTGATCCCGATCGCGCCGGACCAAGTGCCCTGGTCGCAGCCGGTGACAGGTTTTTTGTGATCGATGCCGGCATCGCCAGCGTGCGCAATCTGTTGTTGTGGCGGGTCTCTCTTGACCAGCTGGGTGGAATTCTCGTCACCCATTTCCATTCTGACCACATTGCCGAGCTCGGCGAACTCAATCTGCAGAGCTGGGTCGCAGGTCGCGGCGTTCCACTCAAAGTCTATGGTCCACCAGGAATCGAGCGGGTCATCACCGGCTTCAACCAGGCCTATGCCCATGATACGGCCTATCGCATCCTTCACCACGGAAAGGACCTGCTTCATTCCCATGTTGCCGGGCTGGAGGCGATCACGGTGACGATGCCGGCTGCTGACCACACCGCAGTCGTGTTCGAGGCTGACGGCCTGAAAATTACCGCCATCCGGGTACATCACGATCCCGCCAAGCCCGCCTATGGCTATCGTTTCGACTACAGGGGGCGCAGCGTCGTGATCTCAGGAGATACCGCCGCCGATCAGAACCTGGCCAGAGCCGCCACGGGAACTGACGTTCTGGTGCACGATGCCCTCAACCCGCAGATGATCAAGGCACTGGAAGAAGCCATGACGGCGAGCGGCAACCTGCGTGCGGCCAAAATCATGCGTGATATTCCAAGCTATCATGCCAGCCCCATTGAAGCGGCTCAAATCGCCAATTCGACCGGGGCGCGCCTTCTGGTCTTGACCCATATGCTCCCAATGCTGCCCAACGGTGCCGCCAGGCGCCTGTTTCTGAGTGGTGTCAGAGCCATACGACCGGACGGCGTCATGCTGGGTTGCGACGGCCATCTCTTCCGACTGCCGGCAGAGAGTACCGTCATCCACACAACGCGGTTACGAGCCTAGTTGCGCCGCGCGCGAAAGAACTCCCTGAGCAACCCGCCCGCAATCTCGGCATGGGCCTGCATATGCTCTAGCTGCGGCCGATGATGGCAGGTTGTCTGCGTGAGATCGGAA
>JAKAVI010000339.1 GCA_021817355.1 Pseudomonadota bacterium
CTGCACGCCTGTGATCGCGGCACGGCTGGGTCAGCTCGAGCATCTCGTGGATCATGGCCGCACCGGCTTTCTTTTTGCTCCGGGTGATGGGCCTGATCTTCTTGCCCATGTGTCGGGGTTTCTGAGCGACACCCAGCGTCACCGCGTGATGCGGCGGGCGGCGCGGGCGCGGGCGGAACAGGATTTTGGCTGGAACCGCGTGGTGGAGAAGGTGACAGCGGAGGCCGCGCGCCTCATTGCCTGCAAGCACGCCGCATGAGGGCAAAAGGGCCAGATGCGGAGAAGCTGAGGGGCAGTCTCTGGCTCCTGCGCTATGTGACGCCGCAATGGGTCGGGCTCGGCCTTGGCAGTCTGGCCATGGCGCTGCGCGCCGGCGTTCTGGCGCTGGTGCCCTGGCCGCTCAAATTCATCATCGACAGCGTCATCGGCAACAAGCCGCTTCCCGCCTATCTTGCCGCCCTGCTGCCTGGTGCCCAAACTCACCGGATCGGGCTTTTGGGTGCACTCTGTGTGGCCACCCTCATCCTCGGCCTGGCCGATGCGGTGCTCAATTATGTGGGCAGCCGGCTTTATCTCGATGCCGGTCAGCGCCTTGTCTATGCGCTGCGGACCGAACTCTTTTCTCACCTGCAGCGGCTCTCGCTCGACTTTCACCGGCGCCATCGTGGCGGTGATCTGATGTCACGGCTGAGCGGGGATGTGCAGAAAATCCAGGATCTGATCACCGCGGTGGGGGGCGATCTTATCCAGCATGTCCTCGTCATCGGCAGCATCGCGGCCATCATGTTCGATGTTGACTGGCGTTATGCGCTCGTCGTCCTTGCGACCATCCCGCTCCTGTTCATCATCATCCGCATCTATACGAAGCTCCTGCGCCAGGCGATCCGCCAGGTGCGCCGTCATGAAGGGGATCTGTGGAGCATTGCCCAGGAGGCCCTTGGCAGCGTGCAGCTGATCCAGGCCTATGGCCGCGAGCCCTACGAAGAGAGCCGCTTTGCCGCGGGCGCAAGAAAGATCTTTGATGCCAGTGCCGGCGCCAATGACCTGCAGGCGCAGTTTTCTCCGGTACTGACACTTACCGTTGCCGCGGCCACGGCGCTGATCGCCTGGTATGGCGCGGTGCGCGTACTTGACGGGCGCATCACCGCGGGCGAGCTGATTGTCTTTCTGACCTATTTCAGGGCACTGACCGCACCCACAAGGCGCATGGCCAAGACGGTACGCATCATCGGGCGGGCCTTGGTCGCGGTCGAACGCATTGCGGACTATCTTTTTGAAAGCCCGGCCATCAAGGAGCCGAGCCATCCGCTCGTACCGCAGGAGGTGATCGGGCGGATCGATTTTGAAGCGGTCAGTTTCGGCTATCTGCCCGGGCCCAACATTCTTGAGGATGTCACGCTCCAGCTGGTGCCGGGCAAACGCGTGGCCCTGGTAGGCCCCACCGGCGCGGGCAAGAGCACGATCGCCAGCCTGATTTCGCGCTTTTACGATCCGGTGAAGGGGCGGGTTCTCCTCGATGGCCGGGATCTGCGTGCCTTAGAGCTGTCCTTCGTGCGCCGGCAGGTGGCCTTGGTGCTGCAGGAGCCGGTCATCTTCCATGCCACGGTGTGGGAAAACATCTCCTATGGCCGCGAGGGCGCGAGCCGCGCCGATGCCATTGAGGCGGCCAGCGCGGTCGGTGTGGATGAGATCATCCGCCGCCTGCCGGGTGGTTATGACTATGTCATCAGCGAACGCGGCCAAACGCTCTCCGGCGGTCAGCGCCAGTGCCTGTCCATCGCCCGCGCCATGCTGAGCGATGCGCCCATTGTCATCCTCGATGAGCCGAGCAGCAGTCTTGATGCCGAAACCGAGTATCGGCTGATGGAGGCGATCGACCGGCTGACGGCCAGGCGTACCGCACTCATCATCGCTCATCGCCTTAGGACGGTGGTTGCCGCCGATGAGATCCTCGTCCTCGAAGAGGGCCGGATCGTGGAACGGGGGCGCCATGAGCGTCTGCGCGATGCGGGGGGCGTTTATGCGCGGTTGTGGACGAAGCTGTCGGGGGAGGGGGATGAGGCGCCCGCGGCAAGCCACCTGCTCTCACATCGGCTTGAAGGGGAAGCTGCAGAATGATGTCTGTTCCTTTTGACCGGCCGGAGGGCGCGGCAAGGACGCGGCGCGTCCAGGCGAAGGCGCTGTTCCTCGTTGCGGCCGCGGGTGTGATGCTGGCAGGCTCAAGGGCAGAGGCCGGCGCCTATATTCCGGCTGCGGGCAGCGGCGATGTATCTGCGATGGTGCGCTATGCTTTTGGCGACCAGGCCTTTTTGCCCTCATCCTTTTCGAGTTCGAGCTTTCCCAGTTCAAAGGAAGAGAAAACCCAGCTGAGGGTGACCGGCGAGGAGGGGCTTGGGAGCGGCTTTTCGCTCACCTATGACCTGCGCTATGGCTTTCTCTATCGCGCCAAGACCAAGCACGGCCGCACCACAGTCAACACCAATGACGGACTGCAGGACGAGGAGGTCGGGCTCGATTACGGGCTGACACAGACGCGTGCCTTTTCCGATGCGATCGGGCTGTCGCTTGTGGTTCCCGGTAGTTCGGCGGTCAAGATTCCCGGTCTCGACAGCGGGCATTATGCTCTTGAGCCCGCCTACATGATCGCCTTCAGGCCCGGCGTCTTCAATCTCACCGCGTTCTGGTATGCGGCCCCGCGTGTATTTACCGACGGCGGCATGGCCCAGTTCAGGACCGAACTTGAGTTAGAGGCACCGGTTCTGCGCCGTCTGGATCTGGCAGGAAAGGTGTTCTTTGTACGCAGTGCGCAGCTGAGCGGCTACAACCGCCTGAGGGATGTGGGCGAGCTCTATAATCTTCTGCGTCTGGGAGTTGAAGCCCGCTACAAGATGAGCGACGGCCTGCAGCCCTTTGTTGCCTACGAGGATTATGTTGCCGGTAAGGGCGGCCACGCCGCCGAGCGCATCACCATCGGCATCAAGATCAGCTTCTGAACCATCAGGCTTCAGGACTTGCGGTGACGTGCGGCTGTGGTTCGAGGAGAGAGGCCGGGGGCACCCAGGGCCTCGAAGAGGGCGGCAGTATCCATGAGCTGTCGGGCCCTGGCCCGGGACAGTCCGAGTTCGGCGCGTGCGGTCTGCCGCTCGGCATCGATGACGGCAAGGACCCCGGTATAGCCGACACTGTAGCTGCGCCGCGCCAGCTGGCGCGAGGCCACAGAAATACGTATGGCGGTGTGCTGGGCGCGCAGCTCTGCGGCATCATTGGCGAGGGCTTCGAGCCGGTCTGAGACCTGTGCAAAGGCGCCAAGGATGGTCGCATGATAGCGGGCGAGGGCGGCCTTGTAGGCATCAATGGCGGCACGACGCCGTGCCGACAGCTGGCCGCCATCAAACAACGGCTGGCTGAGATTGGCCGCAAGGCTCCAGGCGGCCGCGACACTGTTGAAGAGCCCCCCGGGTGTCAGCGCCTCCTGCATGAGATTGGCGGTCAGATCGATGTGGGGATAGAGATTGGCAGTGGCGACGCCGATGGCGGCGCTGGCGGCATGAAGCTGGGCTCTGGCGGCGAGAATGTCGGGCCGCTGCCGGGCGAGCTGGGAGGGCACGCTGAGCCGCAAGCTGTGCGGCAGGCGGAAATCCCTGAGGCGGAAGCTGGGGGCGGTGAACTGTGCCGGCGCCTTACCGAGCAGAATGGCAAGGCCATGGCGGGCAGAGCTTTCTTCCTCGCGCAGGGGCGGCAGCAAGGTGCGGTCGTTGGCCAGCTGGCTTTCGACACTGAGTAGCTCGGTACGGTTGGCGGAGCCGGCCTTGCGCGCAATTTCGACCAGCGCGAGATCGCGGCGGTCGGCGGCAATGATTGCGGCGAGCGTGTTGAGCTGCGCCCTGGCTGCGGCCAGGGCGAGGCTTTGTGCTGTCACCTCGGCGGCAACCGAGAGGTCGGCAGCATCGAGCTCAAAGCCGCGGTAGCGCGCCAGAGCTTTCTGCTCTTCCAGCTGGCGGCGCTGGCCGCCGAAGAGGTCGAGCGGAAACTGAAGGCTGGGTCCCACCGCATAATAGGTAAAGGGCGGGATCTTGAAGTTGGCTGGACCAAAGAGCGCGGTACCGTATTTCTGCCGGCCCGCAGTGGCGCCGAGGGCAAGCTGGGGCAGCATGGCGCCCTGGGCCACGCTCACCGCTTCGGAGGCTTCGGCAAGGCGGGCGCGTGCGGCGGCGATGCTGGGATTGGCGCGCAGCGCCTGGGTGATGAGGGTGTTGAGCTGCGGATTTCTGAAGGTCGTCCACCAGTTTGCCGCGATGGTGCTTGTGGTGTTGAGGCCCAGGCTCCTCGGCAATGGCCGGTCGGCGCTGTCCAGATAGGTTTTTGGCGCGGGGCTTTGGGGTGCCCTGAAGCGGGGCCCCACGGTGCAGCCACACAGCAGGCCAAGACCTAAAAGCGCGAAGAGTGGACGCAGGTTCATTCTAGTACTGTCCCGTGTTCGGGCAGCTCGACGGCGGTGCGCCGGATCAAGAGCAGGAATGGAATGGTGAAAAGGGTCATCAACATCATCAGCCGGAAGTCATCGATATAGCCGATCATCGTGGCCTGGTTGGTGATGAGCTGGTTGAGGGCGACAAGGCCCTTTGTGCTTGAGAGGTCGATGTGGGAGGCAAGCACGGCCGGATCGCTCTGATGAGTA
>JAKAVI010000210.1 GCA_021817355.1 Pseudomonadota bacterium
CAGAGCCAGTCAGGATGCTCGCGCAGGACCTCGGCCTTGTCGGTACCGATCTCTTCCCTCAACTCGCGCAGCGCCGCCGCGCGCGGACTTTCGCCGTCATCGATGCCGCCTTGCGGCATCTGCCAGCCTTCCACGGTCTGTTCGATACGACGGCCGACAAACACGAGGCCCTCGCGATTGATCAGCATCATGCCAACACAAGGCCGATAGGGCAGGTCTTCGTGGCGCAACATGTGCCCGGAGCGAATGGGATGGCGGGACATCACGGCCGTCTGTTCAAGGCTTCGAATTAACTATGGACGATGCGGGCACCAGAACAAAGCCCTGTCCGCGCAGTCCCCGGGCCCAGGCAGCCACATGGCTGAGCGTCACCGGATAGAGCGAGCCTGTAGCCACCGCTTCACCTGCGTGGCGGGCCAGGCGTTCCAGTTTGGTCAGACGCTGATCGATGGCCGCTGGTGCGGCCACACCATCAAGGCGCAGATCACTCCTGACATAGGGGGCCTTCAGCTGGAGCGCCACATTCTGTGCCAGCGCACCCTTGGAACTGTCAAAAAACATCAGCCCGCGAGCGGCCAGAAAACTCAGTACCGGCTCCAGGGCGAGCGGTTCCGCCAGAAAGCGCCCGCCCATCAGATTGGTGACGCCGACATAGCCGGTTGCCCGGGTCAATACCCATTTGAGGCGGGCAAGATTGTCGTCGGCGCTGAGGTTCGGGCGCAAGGAGTGGGGACCGGCGTCGCTGTCGGGAAAATTCCGCGGTTCCATAGGAACCTCGAGGAGCACCTCATGGCCCTTGCGCCGCGCCAGACGCAGCCAGTGATCGAGCCTCGTGCCATAGGGGGCGAACGCCAGCGTCACTGCCGGCGGCAGTTCGTCGATCGCCGCCTTGGTGGCGCGCCCGTCAAGGCCAAGCCCGGTGATGACGATCGCGATCTTGATCCCACGCATGGCGCCAAAGGGCGGGGCATAGGCGGCAAGCGGCGTACGCCCGTCGGCGGCAATTCGGGGCAAGGGTCCTTCTGGCGTGCTTTCGATCAGGGCCGGATCCGCCATCAGTGCCTTGCCGGCATAGACCGGAAGAGTAGGTTCCGGCGGCAACGAAGCGGCCTTGGGCTGCGGTGTCAGAGCCGCCGCAGGCGGCGGCGCCGGCGGTACTGGTGCCACTGCGGCCGGCGTCAGGGTCAGGGTGACGCGCGCCAGCGGCTGGGCCGGTGGTTGCCCGAATAAAGCGATGGCCGCAACCAGCGCCCCCAGAACAGCAATGGTGGCAAGAACGGCCAATGCCAGAGGATGGAAGACGCGACTGGCGCCCACGCGGCGCTGCGACGGCCCATCCTCGTTTTGACTGCGCAAGGCCATGAACCACTCTCAGGTCGGTATGGTTACCGGGGGGTTAAGAGCGGCTGTCGGATCCCGCCAGCCGCCTGGACTGCCAAAGTCGTTGCGCCCATCTGCCGCGATGCCGGGCGGTCAGGAGCGGGCGCGCAAGCCCGCTCCGTTGCGCCGTCTGACCCCTCAGTCCTGCCGCGCCGGCTTGTTCAGCATCATCGGCTTGGTGGTGACGAAGGAGACCGTCTTGCGTCCACGCAGCAGATCGAGCGCGTATTCAAGCTGGAAATCCTTGTAGGTTTTGCCAGGCGCCGGACGGATCACCGGAATCGCGTGCTCCTCCTCCGGATTCTGTTCGGCCAGATGACCGGGCAGATCAACTTCATGCGGACGCTCGATGGCTGGCAGTTCCTTGTCCGATTCGGCAACAGCGATATCCGGCTGGATGCCGGTGTCCTGGATCGAATGACCGGAGGGCGTGTAGTAGCGCGCGGTGGTCAGCCGCAGCGCGCCGCCGCCATTGCCGAGCGGGATGATGGTCTGCACCGATCCCTTGCCGAACGAGGTCATGCCAAGGATGGTAGCCCGCTTGTTGTCCTGAAGAGCACCCGAGACGATTTCTGCGGCGCTCGCGGTGCCACCGTTGATCAGTACGATGATGGGCTTGCCATCCATGATGTCACCTGGATGGGCGTCAAAGCGCTGGGTGTCCTCAGGATGACGGCCACGGGTGGAGACGATTTCGCCAGAGTTGAGCATGTCGTCCGAAACGCGAATCGCCTGATCAAGCAGCCCGCCCGGATTGTTGCGCAGATCGAGAATGTAGCCCTCGATATGCGACGGCCCGATCTGCTTTTTCAGTGCTGCAACAGCCTTGCGCAGGCCCGAATCCGTGCGCTCGTTGAAAGCTGTCAGGCGGATATAGCCGATATCGCCTTCACGATGCCAGCGCACGCTGTCGACCTTTACGATCGCCCGCGTCATGGTCACGTTGAACGGCTTCTTCATGCCGCGGCGCAGGATCGTGACGGTAATCTTTGACCCCACTGGTCCGCGCATCTTGTCGATCGCGGCATTCAGATCGAGGCCCTCAATGGGAACGCCATTGACCGCAGCGATATAATCACCGGGTTTGATTCCGGCTTTTGCCGCCGGCGTGCCGTCGATCGGCGAAATCACTTTGATCAGCCCATCCTGCATCGTCACTTCGATGCCAAGACCGCCAAACTGGCCACGGGTCTGGATCTGCATATCGGAAAACGACTTGGCGTCCATGTATCCGGAATGCGGATCGAGCGACGACACCATGCCCTGAATGGCGTAGTCGATCAGCTTCCGGTCGGAGACGGGCGTGACATAGTCGGCCCGCACCCGTTCAAACGCTTGCGAAAACAGATCGAGCTGGCGATAGGCGTCATGGTTGCTCGCGCCCATGGCAACCGGAAACAGCCATAGCGCTGCGGCAAATCCAACCGCCATGCACGCACCGCCGAACAAAATACGCTTCATGATTTTTTCGCCTTCCGAAAACCAGATTCCAGCCAGGGCAGCGGGCTCAGTGCCCGCATGCCGTGACGCAATTCAACATAGAGCGGATCGTGCTCCCGTCCCTCGGGCATGGTGCCGAGGGGTTCGCCCGTCAGCACGCCATCACCGACGCGCACACTCACCTTACCCAAACCAGCCAGCACCAGATCGTAGCCGTCGCCCAATTCCAAGATCAACACTTCACCGCTGCGCTGATAGGGGCCCGCGAACAGCACCCGCCCATCAGCGGGTGCCACAACTTCTGCTCCCGCGGAACTGAGAAAGCTGAGCCCCGGCGCCTGTGCTCCACCGACGCCAGCCCCAGGCATAGCGCCACGGACCAACTGACCTACCACGGGCCAGGCCAACGCGCCACGACGCGGCACAAAGGCAAGGCGCGGGCCCTGGGCGGACCCGGCAGGGTTCCGGCGTGCAGCGGCCCTCAGCTGGGCCACCTTGTGCAGCAACTGGCCAAGGTCTTCTGCCTGGCGCGCGATTACAGCGTATTTTGCCGCCAGTGTCGCATACTGTGCCGCGGCAGTATCGGCCTCGCCCTGCTTTGTCGCGAGAAGTTGATCAAGACGGGTACGGGCCTGGCGCAGCGCCTGGGCGGTAGCCATGCTCTGGGCGCGACGGCGGGTGAGCGATGCCTGCGTGCTGCGCACCGCCTCGAGCTGGCGGGCCAGCTTCGCAGCCGCCCCATAGACCCGCGGCAGCGAAGCGCCCAAAAGCATAGTCTGGCGCGCCGATGCCAGCGCGTCAGAGGCCGAAATCGCCAGCACCGGCGGCGCGTCGTGCTGGAGACGCTCGAGGAGGGCAAGAAGCCTCGTGACCTTGACCCGTTCGTGGGCAAAGCGCGCCCTTAGCTCTTGCTGGCGCAGGCTGAGCGCCACGATGGTCTGCCCGAGCCGGGCCTTCTGCGCCTCAAGCTGCTGTACCCGTCTGGCGGTCGTGATCAGTCTCTGCTGCAAGCTGGCGGCTTCGGCCTGAAGCCGCGCCGAGGTGGTCCGGGCCGTGTTCAGCTTCGGCTTGACCTTCGCGACTTCCCCGGCAAGCGCCTGGTAGCGGGCCTCGCTGGAGGGCAGGGTGGCAAAGCTGCTGGCGGGAACGGCCTTTGAGAGGTCCGGAATATCGGTCAGCGAGGGACGGCCTTCAGCACTGTGGCGCGGCGCCGGCCCTTGGGCCGGGTCGGCGGCAAGCCGGGCGGTGGCAAGCACGGCCCCCAGAACAAGAACCAGCCAGTGCGCGGACCGGACCATGGCCCGGTCGCGGCCTCTTCGTGGCTCTGCACCATCGCCGAGGACAGGAGGCAAGCTCTTTCAGCCTTTTGCTGTCTGCGCCTTGACGGCCGCAATCTTGGCCGCAAGTTCCTTTTCGTCGCCCAGATAGCGCGTGCTCACGCAGCGCAGATCGCCATCGAGATGATAGAGCTTGGGCACGCCGGTGGGAATATTGACGTCGGCAATGGCATCATCGCTGATGCCTTCCAGATGTTTCAGCAGGGCCCGCAGCGAATTGCCATGGGCGGCAACCAGCACCCGCCGTCCGGCCACAAGCTCCGGCACGATGACATCGTCCCAGTAGGGCAGCACCCGCGCCAGTACATCCTTGAGACACTCTCCCCGGGGCATTTCGGCCGCGCTGATATGGGCGTAGCGGGGATCCCGCCCGGGATAATCGGGCGACTGAAGCGTCACCGGAGGCGGCGGCACGTCATAGGACCGGCGCCACAGATGCACCTGCTCGGCGCCAAATTCCTCCACCGCCCGCTTCTTGTCCTGTCCGGTGAGCGCCCCATAGTGCCGCTCATTGAGCC
>JAKAVI010000142.1 GCA_021817355.1 Pseudomonadota bacterium
AGAAAGCCACTGCGCCCGGACACCTGCAGGAAATAGGGATTGATGTCCGGCGTGTTGACAAAAAAATGTGGCCGCAACCAGTCGCTCACCGGGGGCGTGGTTAGTTCGTTCAGATATTCGGTCAGTTCCTGCTTTTGGGTACGCCAGGTGAAGTAGGTGTAGCTCTGGGAAAATCCGAGCCGCGCAAGCTCATACATGAGCTTGGGCCGGGTGAAGGCCTCGGCCAGAAAGATGACCTCGGGATGGCGACCGCGGATATCCGCGATCAGCCAACGCCAGAAGGCAAATGGCTTGGTATGGGGATTGTCGACACGGAAGATCTTGACCCCCTGGGCAATCCAGAACTCCACCACATCCCTCAGTGTCAGCCACAAGTCGGGGCAGGCATCCGGCTGATAAAAATCGACATTGACGATGTCCTCGTATGTCTTCGGCGGGTTCTCGGCATATTTGATGCTGCCGTCAGGACGGTAATCAAACCAGCCAGGATGCGCCTTCAGCCAGGGATGGTCCGGTGAACACTGGATGGCAAAATCAAGCGCAAGCTCGAGGCCATGATCGTGACAGGCGCCAAGCAGCGCCTGAAAATCCGTAAAGCTGCCAAGCTCGGGGTGGATGGCGTCATGGCCGCCTTCTGCCGAGCCAATGGCGTAAGGCGAACCCGGCTCACCGGGCTGGGCGTGCACGGCATTGTTCGCGCCCTTGCGGTTGGTGTGACCGATGGGATGGATCGGCGGCAGGTACAGCACATCAAACCCCATCGCCTGGATGCGCGGCAGTTCGCCGATCACCGCACGCAAGGTGCCGTGCCTGCGTTTGTCCGTAGTCACCGATCTGGGGAAAAGTTCGTACCAGCTGGCAAAACGGGCCTGCCGACGCTCGGCATCGACCAAAACCGGAGCGCTGCGGGCCAGATGCTGCCGCTCCTGGCAACAGCGCATGGCCTCAATGGTACGGGGCGCAAGGAGCACTTCCAGCTGCGCGGCCACCGGCCCTGCAGCAAGCGCGCGGCAGCACGCGCTCAATGTCTCAGCCGCAGCTCCGCCATCAGCCTCAGTACCCGCAACGGCCTCTTGCGCCGCGGCGATAAGACGGCGCCCCTCCTCCACGTCCAGTTCGAGGAGGACCCCGGCATCACGTTTCTTTTCGAGGTCACGGACAAAGCTGCCATAGCCATCGATCCAGGCTTCGATGGCGAAGCGATGGCGCCCCAGCCGGCGCAGCGGAAACTGCGCCCGCCAGCGATCATTGCCGAGCGACTGCATCGCGACCCGCTGCCAGCTGCGCGCGTCCTCGGCGCGGTAGATCAGGTCGGCGCTGAGGACAGGATGCCCGTCGGTAAAAATGTCGGCTTCCACCGCCACCCGTTCACCCACAATACGCTTGAGCGCCAGGCCCGCGGCGATATGGGGGGTGACAGCCGCAATGGTCACACGCGGCAGCTTGAGCGCCTGGCGCACATCAAGGCTCTGGCGAATGCGCACGGCCGGCAGCCGCCGAACCTGGCAGAGCCTGGCTTCGCCAGGGCGCAGCAACCTGCTCCCGTCGCCCGCAAACGGCGCCAGCGGCACAAGCTCCTGATATTCGCAGAGCGCTCCGAGCAGATCCCCGTCAATCTCCGTGGCCAGCAGAGGATCCGGATTGATGAGAACGACCAGATCATCCGCAGCCCCCGTGCTCAGGAGGATCGTCACCGCGGCGCTGGGACCGCTATGCTGACTGAGCGCGCCCGCGGCCGCGCGCTTTCGGCGGGCATGATGATTGGCCGCGCGTACGCACGCGTTCAGCTGCGTCTGGTCCCCCTCGGCCTCATCCGCGCTGGCAAAACCCGCGGGCAGCACAAGCCCCGTCCCAACACAGGCTGCAACCGCAAGGCGCGCGCAGCGCGCCCGCGTGCGCGCCGGCGCCATTTTGCGCCAGCTCCCAACCTGGCTCATGACCGGCGCAATCCGGCTCAGAAGGGCGTGCTCTTCAACGAACCAGCTTTGGCGATAATCCCACCACGGTAGCGAGCCCAGCACGTAATCAAAGCCACACCCCTTGAGCTGCAGCATGCGCACCCAATCCTGCGCGGTGGCATCGGCAATCCAGAGCAGAGGGCCTGCGTCTGCGATCAGGCTTGCGCACAAAGCTGGCCCCAAGGCTCCGCTCTGGGAAAGACAAAAACCGGCGCAGCCAGCCTGGCGTAATAACTCAACCACCGCACTCCAGAACTGGATCACCGGCTCGAGCTGCGGCGCGGTGCGCAATTGCGCCCGCCCCTCCAGCCGCACCGCCTGGCGCGGATCGACGACGCGCCCGGCCAAAGACGGCCGCAGCGCAAAGAGCTCAGGCTGTGCGCCGACGAGGGGATGCGACGGATCAAGACTGAAAGGATCAAGCTCGACCAGGAGCGCAAGCTCTGCACCCTGGCAGAGCGCGGCGAGCTTGCCGACACGTTCGGCAAGCGCAGGCGAAGGGGGCCTATACCCAAGTTCCGGCAGACTGACCATGAGCGCCGAAAATCCAAGCGCACCTATCTCCTTGATCCTTGAGGCCGTAATCGGCGTCGCGCCCGCCAGAGCGCCCAGGTGAAATATCGTCGGTGCGGGCATCCCCTCCTCGTGGTAGACGGCAGACACATGGCACGCGACCACATCTTTGTCGGCCACCTGCACCAGGTTTTAACCGGCAGAGGGCGCGCCGGTTCCAGAAACAGGTGCACGAGTTTGGGTTCCGGCGCCGCAGGAACCAATGTGAACAGGTGTCATTGCGTCCGCCAGGCGCTACAGATAGGCCCAAGAATCGACAGCCCGCTATTTCCGCGCCCGAACACGTTCCCATGCCCGAATTTCCCGACGGTCTGCCTCGCCCACGCCGCGACTGGGCGATCGCCACACTTGGCCTCGTCATCATCATGGCGGTGATGGATGGCGCCATCGCCAATGTCGCGCTTCCGACCATCGCCCGTGACCTGCACACCAACGCCACCAACTCGATCTGGATCGTCAATGGCTATCAGCTCGCCATTGCGATCTCATTGCTGCCCTTGGCAGCACTGGGCGAGATCATCACCTATCGGCGCGTCTTCATCACCGGCCTTGCCCTCTTCACCCTCGCCTCGCTGCTCTGTGCCCTGTCACAGAGCTTCTGGATGCTGGCGGTCGCCCGCATCCTGCAAGGCTTCGGTGCTGCCGGCATCATGAGCGTCAACACCGCACTCCTGCGCTTTACCTGGCCCCATGCCGAGCTCGGCCGCGGCATCGGACTTAATGCGCTCCTGGTGGCGGTTGCTGCCGCTCTCGGCCCGACGGTGGCAGCAGCCATTCTTTCGGTCGCCAGCTGGCCCTATCTTTTTGCCGTCAATATTCCCCTGGGGCTCGTTGCGCTTGCCGTCGCCGGACGCACCTTGCCGGATTCACCACGGGCCCAGCAACGTTTTGACAGTCGCTCGGCGATCATGAGCGCCGCCATGTTTGCGCTCTTCGTCACCAGCATCGACGCGCTCGGCCACGGTGAAGACCCCTGGATCTTTGTCGGCGAACTGGCTCTCACCGCAATTCTCGCCATGGTTCTGGTTCGCCGCCAGCTGACCCTGGCCTCGCCCCTCCTGCCCGTGGATCTGCTCGGTCAGCCGATCATCGCCTTATCGGTCGGCACCTCCATCCTCTCCTTCACCGCCCAGATGCTCGCCTTGGTGTCGCTGCCCTTCCTGCTGCAAACGCGACTTGGCTTTTCGGCAGTGGCGACCGGGCTGCTGATCACCCCCTGGTCGGTTGCAACCGGCTTTGCCGCCCCCATTGCGGGCAGGCTTTCGGACCGCTATCCCGCAGGCCTGCTGAGCGCCATCGGCCTCATCGTATTTGCCAGTGGTCTTGCCGCACTTGCCGACATGCCGGCCCATCCGGCCATTGCCGACGTCATCTGGCGCATGGCGCTGTGCGGCGCCGGCTTCGGCCTTTTCCAGTCACCCAACAACCGCGCCATGATCGGCAATGCGCCACGCGCGCGCGCCGGCGGTGCGGCCGGCATGCTGGGAACCGCCCGCCTGCTCGGACAGACCACGGGGGCCGCCCTGGTGGCCTTGTTCTTTGGCCAGCTGGGTACGTCCGGGCAGATCGTAGCGCTTGAAGTTGCAGCCGGAGCTGCTGTTTTTGGTGCGTGTATCAGCGCCATACGCCTGTTCGATTGGCCACAAAAGCAGAATGTGAGGACCCTATGAAACTTGCGAGCTTTGAACGTGATGGCAAGGTGCACTGCGCCATTGCCGTTGAAGAAGGACTGATTGACCTGTCGCGCGCCGCCCCCGAACTGCCGGCAACCATGATCGGACTGATCGAGGAATTTCCCCGCCTGCGCAGCCGGCTGCAAGAACTTGCCAGCAGCACGCGGCCACATCTGCGGGCCGCAGACGTGCATCTTCTTGCGCCAGTGCCGCGTCCCTCGAAGATCCTCGCCATCGGCCTCAATTACGCAGACCATATTGCAGAAACCGGACGCGAGCCGCCCAAAGAACAGGTTTGGTTTTCCAAACTCGCCAATGCCGTCAACGGCCCCTTCGATCCCATCGAGCTGCCGCGCGCCTCGCACCAGGTCGATTACGAAGCAGAACTGGTCTTTGTCATCGGCAAGCGCTGTCGCCACGTGCGCAAGGAGGATGCGGCCTCGGTGATCTTCGGCTATTGCGCCGGCA
>JAKAVI010000248.1 GCA_021817355.1 Pseudomonadota bacterium
TTGCACTCCGAGGGAAGGATTGCCGATGAGCTGGCGCAGGGCTTCGGCCAGTGCGGCTGGAGCTTCGGAGGGGACAAGAAGACCGGTGCGGTGATTGCGGACCACTTCGGGGATACCGGACACCGCCGTCGATACCACCGGCACACCGCTCGCCATGGCCTCGACGATCACGTTGGGAATGCCGTCGCGGTCGCCATTGGCAATGATCTGGGGCGCAAGGGCGAAGATGTCGGCCTCATGATAGAATTTGGCCAGCTCGGCATGGGTCATGGAGCCGATCAGGCGCACCTGCGCGTCAAGCCCGCGCCGGGCGATGTCGGCGGCAAGCTCGGCCCGCAGCGGTCCCTCCCCTACAATCGCACACTGAAAGCCGATGCCCTGCTCACTGAGGAGGGCACAGGCCGCGATGAGATCGGAAAATCCCTTCTTGGGGACGAGCCGGCCAACCGAGAGAATGAGGGGAACCCCGCCGTGCCGCGGACGCGCCTCAGGGCGCAGCGAAAAACGGTTGAGATCGATGCCGTGATAGACGAGATGAACCTTGTCATGGGCAGAAGACGGCAGGAAGCCCTTCAGATAGTCGACATTGTAGCCGGTACAGGTGGTGATGAAACGGGCATCACGCACCCGTCGGCGCAGCACCCGCTGAGACGTGAGATAAAGATCCTTGGCATGGGTGGTGAAGCTGAAGGGAATACCCGACATCACACTCGCAAACGCGGCCACCGCCGCCGGTGCATTGGCAAAATGGGCATGAATGAGGCCGACACCACGGGCCCGGCAACGATCAGCCACAAAGCCGGCGCGGACAAACTGCTTCCACACCGAAAGTGGCCGGCGCGATTGCAGTGAGGCCACAAGGGCGCGTCCAAAGGCATGGCCATACCGCAGGGGATGGGCACGAAGTGAGCGGCCATGGGCACCAAGAAGTGCCACGGCCTTGGCGCCTTTGGCCAACGGCAGATGATGGAGCGGCGCCGTGATGTCAGCGACCAGGGGGTGATGCGGCGGCGGCTCGGGCGGCAGGAGCGAAAACAGCTCAAGGGTGGCGCCGAGCCCCTCCATCACCGCAATCTCATTGAGAATGAAGGTCTCCGACAGCCGCGGATAGCGCTTCATGAGATAGGCGATGGGCGCAGAACCGGTGCTGCTCATTGTGCCGCCTCCAGATTCTGACTGGCGCCGCAGACCAGTGTTTCAAGAAGATCGCCGACACGGCGGGCGCCATCGAGGTCGAGCCCCTGGGCACCCCGAAGGGGACGGGCACCGCCAAGAAACTGGGTGATCTGCGCCGCCAGGCGCCCCGCCAGTCCCTCCTGTGGCGCCAGCGTCCAGACATAGCCGAGCCGGGCCAGCATCTCGGCCCGCATCTTCTGCTCGGCCCGGGGCGCTGCCCGCGGCACGAGGATCGCCGGCTTGCCACTGCCGATGATTTCGACGCTGGTGTTATACCCGCCCATGGAGACGATGAGATCGGCCTCATCAAGCATGGTGGGAAGATCGCGCGTCAGGGTGATGATCTCGATCGCGCTGTTGGCGCGGGCGCGGGCATCGAGCAACTGGCGCTGCGCCGGCGACATCAGGGGCCCGGTGACGATCTTCGAGCGCACCGTGCCCTCCGCAAGATGCGTGAGCGCATCGAGATAGGCTTCCATCAGAAAGAAGCCATCTTCACCGCCCCCCGCGGTGACCAGGACCGTTTTGGGTCCGCTGGACAGGCGGAACGGCGAGGGCCGCGGCGTGCGCGCGACATAGCCGCTATAGCTCAGTTTGGCGGCAATGCTGGCCGGCAGGCTGTAGCCCGCAACGACATCGAAGAGCGCACGACACCCATAGACAATGACCTGGTCATAGAGATTTTCGATCAAAGGAATGATCGCCTGCTCGTGCCAGATCTCGCGTACCGTCTTGGGTGCGTCCAGAATATCGCGCAGACCCAGCACCACATGGGTAGAGGGCATCTCGCGGCGGATGAACGCCAGCGTCGCCAGAAGCTCCGCATTCATGCCGGCAGGGGCGTGATCGACGAGCAGCACGTCGGGCGCTTCGGCGATCACCGCCTTGAGGATCAGAGCCTCGCGATAGGCCTTGATCAGTCCAAAAGGCAGCTGCGAATTGCGCGGCCGGTAGGTTTCGACACCCGTTTTCACCACCGGCGGCAGCGCGGTTACGTCAAGGCCCTGAGGCAGCGACCAGTCGCTGATCACCGGAGAACCCGTGAGAAGACGTACTTTGAACTGCCGCTCCCGTCCCAGAAGATGTTCGGCAATGGCCAGATTGCGGCGCAGATGCCCGAGGCCATAGGTGTCGTGCGAATAAAGAAAGACACGGGGAGAGGATTTTCCCCCGCGCTGCCGCGGCCAGGCCTGGCCGCAAAGCCCGTCCTGTGTCGCAAGAGCAAAGGGTTCGCCGCCATGGGGCTCGTACCGACAATTCATCAAAGCCTGCCGCTCCGTTCGCACCGCAATGAAGCGAGGTCGGCATCACGCCGACAGCGCCCTTGGCATCGCCGTACTGTGGTTGGTTCGTGTGCGGATGAAGCCGTCTTGCATCATCCTTATGCGTACGAAAATAGCGGCGCGCCCTGACGGCACGCTGACAGCAGAGTTTACTTATCGGTATTCGCGGACATTGGTTCCAGAATGGTCACAGCCCGACTTCACTTTTGAGGCAAGCTTGTCGCAAATTCTTTATAATCCGCACCTGCATTTGGTTCCGCACGCCGCCTGTCGCCACCCACGAAGCTCAGCACCATCCGCGTGCCGCCACGCGGACGGGACTGGATGAGGATCTGGCCGTCATGGAGCTGGGCAATGCGGCGCGTCAACGCCAGCCCGACGCCTGCCCCACTGCCCTGCCGCTGATCGGCCCGAAAGAAGCGATCGAACACGGCGTCCTGCTGCGCCTGGGGAATGCCGGGCCCCTGATCCTCCACGATCACCGAGGGACCGTTTTCGACCGCCACCGAGATGGTGGTGTCAGCTGGAGAATATTTGATGGCGTTTTCGACCAGGTTGCGGATGGCGATCTCGATCAGCGTGGCGTTGCCCAGGACCAGCAGGGGTTCACCCACGGCGCTGAACTCGATCATGTGACGGCTTTCGATGGCCTGGGGTACGGCTTCCTCACACACCTTTCGTGCCGCGGCAACGACATCAACTTCATTGCGCTCGCGGGAAAGAAGGTCTTCGGCCTGGGCAAAGCGCAGCAGCTCGCCGACGAGGCTACCGAGCTCCTCAAGATCAGCCTTGATACGGTCGCGCGCCGCGCTCGCCGGAAGCTGCGAGACTTCCAGCAGCAGAACCGCAAGAGGGGTACGCAGTTCATGGGCGGCATCGGAGGCAAACTGTTTCTGCAGCTGCAGTGAGTTTTCCAGCTTCGCCAGCATGGCGTTGGTTGCGGCCGCAACCTCGGCAAATTCACGCGCCATGTCACGGTTCGAGACCGGCGTCATGGGCTGACCACGAGCCACCGCGCTGGCAATCTCATTGGCTTCGGCGGAGAGGCGCCGCAATGGACGCAAGGCATCGCGGGTGGCCACAAACATCGCCAGCGTCAGCGCCGGCACGATGAGCAGAAGAGGAAAAAAGACGTGGCGGAAGAGCTGGGTCGCAATCACCGCCAAACCAATCCATGCCGGATCTCCGATCATGTCGGCCTGTATCCAGTATTTGTGTCCGGACAGCACCACACGATGGATCAGCAGCGACACGACATGATCGCCCTGAAGATGCACGCCCTTGGGAGAAAACCGCTGAAAGCCGTCATAAAGGTCACTACCGACTTCGAATAGATCACGGTCCTTGTCGCCATCATCTCCCGCATTGGCATCCAGATGCTGGACCGGGGGGAGAAAGCGCGTGTAGGCCTCAGCTAGGATGTGACGCGTGGCCAAAGCCCGCCGATCGAAGACACGAAAGCCATAAATGCCGGGATGATTGCGGTAGAGCGGCAGCGTCGCCGGATTGACCCCCGCATTCAGCGCCGCGGCGATGGCGTCGATGTTACGATGAAGTGTAGCTTCACGCAGACGGGCGGTATTGGTGAGATAGTAAATGAAGAATCCCGCCGTGAGCAGCAGCGACAGGCTGAGCGAGACGGCGATCATGCGGATCGCCAAAAGGCGCGACAGCGGCATCGCCGCTCCCCTGGTTACCATCATGCGCGTTCAGTCAGAATATAGCCAATGCCACGCATGGCAACCAGATCCACGCTTGCTCCTTCCTGACTGAGGCGACGGCGCAGGCGCGAGACTGCGGCTTCAACGGCATTGGCCGTGACCTCGGTGTCCAGGGTGTAGATGGCGCGCTCGAGCCGCTCTTTGCTGAGGACACGCCCCGGCTGATGGAGCAGCGCCATGAGCACGCTGAGCTCGCGCCTTGGCATGACGACGGTGCGCCCCGCAATCGTCAGGGTCAAGGAGCCGGTATCAAGCCGGACATTGCCTGCGACCAGAACCTCATCCTGAATCTGACGCGCCCGGCGGCGCACCGCGCGGATGCGGGCAATCAGCTCCTCGTCCGAGAACGGTTTCACGATATAGTCGTCCGCGCCGGCATTGAGGGCGCCAACCCGGCTGACGACATCCCCGCGCGCAGTCACCACGATCACAAAGATCGGAA